>CAMWLX010000010.1 GCA_947175225.1 uncultured Porphyromonadaceae bacterium | reverse complement strand
AAGCTTGTCTCGCTGATGAGGGATGTGACAGAAAAAAGATCAGTCGTATATCTATTGGAAAAGAACTTTTGACCTATCAAAAGTTACTTAAAGATAATCCTGAGTATCAATTGTCTCAAAAAATAAAAAAATTCTACAGTTTTTATAAATATTCTACATCTATCTGATACTCATTGCTGTCATAGTCGGCTTCAGGAATTGCCTGAAGCCGACTATGTTGTTATTCAGTCTGGAGATTTTGCATGGTCGCGACAGAAGCAAATCATCAACGGAATAACTTTCTCAAATGGAGCAATATTGAATTCGAATTATCTCAAGCATTATTATCCCAATGTATTGAATATAAATAAGTGAAATATTAAAAGCCAGTCTCTTCATGAAACACAATGTCACTTGATGGATACTATTTTTGCATCGAGGTAAAAAAGTCTCAGTTTTTTTTTGTAACTTTGTATATTAATATGTGCGCACGCGCAGACAAAAGACTGTATAATATAAGTAACACTTATTATTCAACATATAAAGGAGTTTCCTTGTTGTCGCATAGGGGTTAGTCGCCTGTCTGCCTACTTGGAAGTTCCAATTTTATGATGGCAGAAAAGAAAGAATTTTTCAAAGGGAGGAAACCGGTAACGTTTCTGGATTTGTTTGCAGGTGCCGGAGGCATCAGCGAGGGATTCTTACAGGCATACACCCACGATAAGTTTTATAAGTTTATTCTTGCAAGCGATATTAACGAAAACTGCGAGTTGACCCATACGGTCAGATATAATCATCAATTTGGTCTTGACACAAAATTTCTCACTGAAGATATTATGTCTCCAACATTTATCCCACATCTTCTTGAGAAACTTGATGGTCAGCAAATAGATGTTGTGACAGGAGGACCCAGCTGTCAGTCATTTAGTCTTTCAGGACGACGCAAACGCTTTGATAAAAGAGATAACTTATTCCTTCATTATCTTAATGTAATCCGAAAACTCCGTCCAAAATACTTTGTTATGGAGAATGTAAAAGGGTTACTCACAAAAGATAAGGGAAAATTTAAAGACGCTATTCTTAGGGAAATACGCTCAATTATCGATGACACCAATATACCCGCTTTTGTTTTATACTTAAGCAATACACTTGATAAGACCGCATCACCCTTTGTAAGAACATGTATTCTTACAAAAGTAAAGATAGAAGTTTCAGATGACAATGAAGCTGTATTGGAGCGAGATAACTATTTCGCTGCCCTTGATACTCAGTTCAAGTCAATAACTCGTAAAATTGATTATCGCCTGAGTAAGTCTGATATCAACATTGCCACAATTCGTCATGGATTACATCTTCTGCGACACACAGATGAACGCTATGCCATATCTGCGGCTATCATAAATGAAAAAACTAACGCAGACATTGACAATGATTTATTTGTCGATGGTTTCAACAGTTTCCTAACCCTGATAGATGATTATACTATCATCAATACTATTCTATCGGCAATAGATACATTCTCGGGGTTTGACAATTCATCAAAAGAGATTTCAGAGTTCCGGGAAATGATAAAGTTATATGCCTATACCCTTGACGAAACTTTTGATATCATCAGGACTTACTCTAAAGCCAACGATAGCGAAGATGAGTTAAACTCTCATCTTGATGCAATTCGTCTTTATCGGGTTGCCCACCCCATTGTAGTACACTCCGCAAACTATGGAGTGCCTCAAAATCGTGAACGAGTCCTATTCATTGGTTGTAGAAAAGATCAGGAACTCATAGCCGACGTTCCATCCACTATTGAGGATGATGAAAAAGTCACTGTATATGAAGCTATACATGACCTTGATTTTATAGGTAACGGCAGCATAGAAATCAATTATGGTAAAAGAAGAGTAATTGAAGAATGCGAACCGCTTATTCGTAGACGTGAAGTTGAAGGAAAACTCTCACAATCAGATGATGCTCGTACATTTGCTGAATGGTCAAGAATCGGTCGTTTCTCCCATAGATTTAACTTTTCATGTGAGCCGTTCTATGTTCGCTCTTTTGAGGATTTGAATAACAATCTGTTTTGCGAAGAACCCTCTCTCTATAATCATCAGACAAGTTCACAAAGCGAAGAAGTAAAGCAGCGTTTGTCTGTTATAGCCCGACATGGTTCTTATGACGCAGAATGTAAACAGGAACTATCTGAATTAGGACTCGACTCCAACAAACGCAATTATACCGTTTTGAATCCGAAAGGCCAAAGTCCGACAGTCGTAACAATGCCTGACGACTTTATCCACTATGCTGCACATCGAGCTATGACAGTCAGGGAAATGGCTCGACTTCAATCTTTCGACGATTCTTTCGTATTTCAAGGCAAACGCCAGACAGGTGGAAATAAGCGTAAATCCGAAATTCCACAATATTCCTTAGTTGGTAATGCTGTGCCTCCTCTTATGGCGCGTGCAATAGCAAATACGATTCTCCGACATATCAAGTAACCTTATAATATACATGCGTACTTATAATATATTTGAGACTAACAACGTAAAGTTCTTGGTTAATAAGCAGATTGAGTTTACTACTATCCAAATTACAGAGACCGGCTTAAAGAAAAGCATTTTGGATGCTACTGCGCCTGTTCGAGCTTACTTGAAGGAAAAGAATGTCCATGACTATGAATCACAGTTGCAAGGTCAAGAACATAAACATGTAATTGACACATATATTCTGACGGAAGCTACCCGCTTTTTCACCAAGACTTCTCTTTACAGACCGGTGACAAAGAAAGGAGATCCACGTTTATGGGTCAATAAAGTTCGTGATGTTGAATTTCTTAAAGCTAATGACATATTCGCTTTAATCGCTCATAGAAATATTCTTTTCGTTGTTAACTTGTCCACTGTAGATATTTCAAAAGTTTGTCTTTCCCTGATAGATACACCTTTGAAAGACCTGATTCTCGAACTTTCAAGTGAAAAGAATACTGTAAGCGAGGAATTGCTTAGACTCATTAAAGACCGTATGACCGATTGGATGCCCGCTGAAGTTCTTGCTGATACGGGAATCGGGCGAACAGTAGAGTCTACTCTTGGCATCGAAATGAATCCGTCAAAAAATCCTGACTTCAAAGGAATTGAACTTAAAAGCCATCGGGAAGCATCCAGAGTTAGAAATACTCTTTTTACGCAAACACCTGAATGGAATATAAGCCGCATCAAAAGCAGTAAAGCAATAGTTGATGAATATGGATATATTCCATATGGATATACCCATAAATCGCTACACGTTACTCTTGCCGCTAATCGCCCTAATCCTCAGGGTCTTGGACTATTAGTGCAACCTCAATTAGGGCTTCTTGAAGCAGACGAGTTTTCTCAGATACCATCAGAAGACGGAACTTTCCGTAAGATCAATGACGTAGCTGCTTGGAGACTCATCAAACTGCATGAACGATTGCTCACCAAACATCATGAGACATTTTGGATAGATGCCGAGACCAAAGTTGAATCCGGCCGGGAGTATTTCCGCGTTTCGGAAATACTACATACCAAGAATCCTATACCTTTCCAATTTGATGTATTGCTCGAACAAGGACAGATTACAGTAGATTTTCTTCTATGCCGTGATTCTGGAGGAGACACATACAGCTTTAAGATAAATGGTAAGGCAAAATCTTTATTGTTTCCAGAAAGTGTGACATATAATCTCCGCGCTATATAATTACCGGTAGGGAAATTCAGGCTTACTCAGATTTCTCAATTAGGGGGAGAATGATTTTCTCAAAATTATCGCGTGAGATTATTCTGTAATGGAAATGGACGGAGTCGTTGAAGCGACGGCTGTGATGGGCGATGTAGTTGCCTTCGGTAAACTGATCGGCAAGAGATTTCCTGTCAATATCTTCATCAGGAAAGTGCAGACCTTTAGCCACTATCACACTGTCTATGAGATTCCAGGTCTTCATCCATTCTTCTCCGGATGGAGGGATGATACCCTGAACACTCTCAACAAATGCCGGAAAGAATGTATCATACGGAATCACGCTGTCTTTGATAAGAGATAGATTCACTCTATAGAAATTACCCTTGAATCCAGTCTTTTCATATAGAGGTCCATCAAAAGGACCTTCCTCCGCAAGTTCCTGACGTAGGTAGCGTCCGGATGCGGCAGTGTCGGCAAGGATATGACCCGGGCCGAAGAAATCCTGCATGAAGTTCTTGTAGACGTCACGGTATTGAGATGATGGGTAGTGAGTCAACTGATAGTCTAATGCTTCTGAGATGGAATCGGTAACAAGTGGAGTTGCCAATATTTCACCATCAATCGCCTTAGACGATTTGTTGCTACAAGCCGTCATTAACAAAAGACAAGCTGATATGATCAAAATATTATTATTCATAAATATATTCTTAATATTGGAACGCTCTATGAAATGCAAATTAAATAAAAATACTTAACTCCTTTCTGCCAATGTGGGACGCGCACGGAGTGCGCTAACTACTCTGATTCTTTTGGAAGAAGAGTAGCCACAATATCATAACAACGAAAGCATACGCTGCGAATATGCTCCAAGGATACATCCATTCGCCCATGAAGAGACGCATCGGCGCTCCTGAGCCCGAGACACTGACCATTTCCCAATGACACCATTTGTTGACGATCGATCCTGCGGCGATAGTGCCGAACGTGGCACCGATACCGTTGCTCATGAACATCATAAACCCCTGGGCAAACCCCTTCATATTGGAAGGAGCAATCTGCTGGATATACAAATGTCCGGCTATCGTGATGAAGTTAAAGGCAACCCCATACACAAGCATCGAGCCTATTAGCAACCAAAGGCCATCACCGGGATTGCCGACACCAAGCATTAAGAACCTTAAAGCCCAAGCAAACAGACCTACAGCATATACATACCTGATACCTTTCCATTTGAGGGAGATACCCACAAGCAATATGCATACAGCTTCCGAGATCTGAGAAAGAGAGAAAAGCATAGTGGCATTTCCGGAGGCAAATGAAGCTGCATATTCCGCTACTCCACTGAAATGAGTTATGAAAGGCGTTACAAAACCGTTAGAAATTTGAAGGCAGACCCCGGAGAAAATGACGAAAACAAGAAATATAGCAATCTCTCGCTTGCTGAACATCATCTTCAGTGAATCACAAAACGGTAGCTTCTTACAAGGTGTGGTAAGTTCAGAATCTCTCTGTTGAGACTTCAATGATGGAAGAGAAAATGAATAAAGTGAAGTCAAAATGCCCATTATGCTGCTGCATAAAAGTTGCATGGCATTATACTGAAAACGTAAATGCCCCACCATCCCCTCTTCACTGAATGAAAATCCTAAAGAACCGTCATTCCAATAGGCACAATTCACAAACCACATAGCCGCAACGAAACCAACTGTACCCCATATACGTATCGATGGAAAGGAAGTCACCGTATTGAATCCACTCTGAGTCAACAGTCCGAATGTCGCCGTATTTGCGAGAGCCATTGTAGGCATATATAAAGCAAGGAAAAGAAGATATAGCGGATAATACACGCAGAAGTCAAGTTGAGCGTGAGTCATGCCGTATCTCCACATCGCAAACATTACAAATGCAGCTAAAAGATGACAAAGTCCTAAAAGTCTCTCAGGACGTCCCGTCCGGTCGGCGAGACGTCCCAAGAGCGATGGGGTGATTATTGACACGAGACCGATAGCAGCGTAGAACCATGCAATCTTGCTGCCAATTCCTCCGGATCCAAGGAATTGTCCGAAACTTGTCAGATAACATCCCCAAACTCCAAACTGGAGAAAGTATAGCAATGAAAGACGGGCTTTCATGATTTGTTTAATTGTTTAAGACGTTTAGAATGTTTATGTAGTTTAAACGAATGTGGTGAATATTTCAGTTGCATGCATTCAGAATTTAAACTCCACGCCACCCATGATTGTGGTGCCGGGCATCGGACATCCGTAGATGATCTGATAATGCTTGTTGGCTATATTATCCACCTTCACTGACAGTGTCACAGGCACAGCTGAATCGGAATTGAGAGTATATGCTGCCCTGAAATTGACCAATGTATAGCTTTCTGTCGAGCCGTTGGGATTACCGTTCTTCATACTCCAGATGCTCTGATCCTCCAAAGTGAAGCTGAAATCACCGGGTGAATAGGTCAGTTCGGCACAAAGCTTGTTTTTCGGCGAGTATAGGTTGTCCGAATCGGTATGGAGATACGACCATGACGCGCTTGCCTGCAGATTGGTCAGGATATTATATGCAGCCTCAAGCTCGAATCCTTTATTGTGGAACTTACCTGTATTGACATTGCGAGGACGCCCGTCCACCCTCACTGTCTGAATCATATTCTTTCCGTCTATATAGAAAAGAGCAGCTCCAAGCATCAGGTTATAGTTAAGGAAATGCTGGCGGTAGCTGATCTCGTAGTTGAGCATGTATTCAGGCTTAAGGTCAGGATTTGCCGGCGGATAGAGATACAGCTCGCGTATATTCGGAGAACGGAATCCTTTACTGAATGAAGCCTTTATCTGAGATGTACGCCCTGGCTTCACAATGACACCAGCCTGAGGTACCCAAACATTACCGTATGTAGAACCATGCTGCAAACGTACTCCCCCATTGATATTCAAAATATCATTGAAAAAACCTTGCTGCATCATTACGTATCCGGCAATCTCATTGACATGATGGGTTGCCTCTGATGAGCGGATCGATTCATCCTCCTTATTGGTATTCCAGATATGTCCTCCCCAGTGCTGGAAATCAATACCGGCAGAAAGGACATTGGCATTCCATAGATAGAAAGATTCATATGCGGTGAAGCCCATATTATAGTCGGTAGAATGGAAAAGATAGTCACGTGGAGCAGCTCCGGGAGCATTGCCGTCATCAAGATTATGACGACCCCAATTTATATATCCTTGCACTCCCCCGTCGCATTTATCATATATATTCTTGACATACAGTCCTCCTGTACCTCTGAAAATATCAGTCCACATATTCTCCAAGGGATCCTGAAGTGTTCCCGGATTATTGGCATGGCTTTGGGTCATATCGAGCATACCGGCTACATTCCAGTGATTTGAAGCAGCATATTTAAGCTGAGCAAATTCGTTGGCAAGCCAAAAGGCACTTCCTGCTCGGTTACCGTTGCTCCTGTCGAGCTGACCTGAAAGAGTAGCGGAGAACTTTCCTTTCTTATAGCCCGAGGAGAGGGCGAATTTCTGAGTGCTGAAGGATCCGAACATAGCCCGGGCCCGTCCGGTCAGTCCATCTTTCTTTTGACTTTGGGTGACAAGATTGATCGAGCCCCCCATGGCGTTCGAGCCGTAGAGCAGTGATGATGGACCTTTCACTACCTCTACCCTTTCGACTCCATTCGCGACATATGTGTCTGCAAGACTGTGACCGAAAACACCAGCCCACTGAGGCTGTCCGTCGATCATAAACAGAACCTTGTTGCCCTGTCCTACACCACGGATATTGACTGTTCCGGCACTTCCTCCCGACACTCCATACCCGGCAAAACCGCGTTCTGTGACGAAAAGACCGGGCACTTTGTTGACAAGTATCGGGAGAAGAGAACTCTCTCCTGATTTTTCAATCTCGCCGGCGGTAACTTGAGTAACGTTTAGTGGAATTAGATCCACGTCTGTCTTTAGTGGAGCTGTCACTACTAACTCATCAAGCTTGACAGTGTCGCGAGGAAGCTCTCCTGCGACCATGCTTCCGGCAACTGCCGACATGGTCACTGAAACAAAAAGTTTTCTCTTCATTATTGGTGGGTTATTGATGTTATTTCAAAAATTTTTCGCAAAGTTAATAAAAATATTTGAATATTCAGTATATTTTAGTTAATTTCGCAGAAAGATTTACTTAAACACCACTTTATCATATATGACTAAATCTGAAATTGAATTTTTCGACACGCTTGCTCCCACATGGGACGAAAATGAAATACTTTCTACTCCTGACAGGATTAGGAGCATTCTCGGTAAACTAAGGATCAGCAAGGGAATGGATATCCTTGACCTCGGCACCGGTACCGGCGTGCTTGTGCCTTACCTGAGCGAGATGGTCGGTGATGAAGGGCATGTGACGGCGATTGACCTGTCGGATGGTATGCTCTCCTTAGCACGTCAGAAATATGGCCACCTTGAGAATGTGGAGTTTCTGAGATTAGATTTCGAGGAAGAGCAAATTCCAGGGAAATATGATGTCGCTTTGCTTTATTCTGTCTATCCGCATCTTCATGCGCCTGCGGATACTATTGAGTGGCTATTTAAAATGAACATGAAACCGGATGGAAGAATAGTGATTGCTTTTCCTTCTGATGAGGAATTCATCAACAATATTCATCATGAAAGGAAAGCCGAACATGACCACCTGCCACCTGCACACGTGCTGGCTGAGATGATCAGGAATTGGGGATTCAGAGCTGAAGTTTTGGCGGCAACCCCTGACGAGTATATAGTTGAAATTAAAAATTTATAAAAGGATAAAGGGACGCACGGCTCGTGCGTCCCTACAAGGTCATTTGACATTATTTAATATTGAATGCCGTTTTTTATTAGAAGTTCCTTCAAGCGGAGATTTTCCTCGCTAAGGGCATCAACTTCATCGCGAAGGTCGTCTACCCGTTCTGAAAGACGGTCGTTTCGCTTGGTAAGGAACTCTATTCTTGCTGCAGTGTCTGCATCTTGTCCGGAATGCTCCCGCTCTCTCTGATGGGCAAGATCATGGAAATGATTGAGAAGCTGCGCAAGGGTGTCGTTCTGATCCATGGCGTGCGTATGTGGGGGCACAGTCTGCTCCGTATGCTCATCGATCATATAATCATCGAGGCTGTCAAGCTCGAATATTTCCTTTATCTTATCGAGTTTTTCCTCCGGCATCCGGCTTTTTCCGTTTTCAATTGCAGAGACAAAACTTGGCCTAACCTGAAGCAAGTCAGCCAACTCCCTCTGACTCATTCCGGCTCTCTTACGAAGCTTAACAAAATTTATCTTACTCATAAAAATCGAATAATCAATTCTTTTTGGCAGGATCGCAAGTCAGACTTATGCCAAGTTTCTTGAAAATCTTGTGGTCAACTTCTCCAAGCATAACCGTGGAATGAGCCTGGCATCCATCAAGTTCCGGAAGAGTCTCAAGTGCTTTCTTGCACTTGTCATCATGTGTGCTGAGCACTGATAGAGCCACAAGGACTTCATCACTATGAAGGCGAGGATTGTGCCCTTTCAGATAGGTGGTCTTGGTATGCTGGATAGGTTCGATCATTTCCTGTGGAATCAATTTGACATCATGGTCTATTCCGGCTAAATGCTTCACTACATTTAAAATAAGAGCTGAGCTGGGCCCGAGAAGTTCACTTTGCTCTGCAGTGATAATTGTTCCATCGGCAAGCTGAATCGCACTGCAAGGAAGGCCACTTCGATCATATCGTTCGCGAGCTGCACCGATGCAAGGACGGTATGATACGTCTATTTTGGCTTGCTTTAGCAAGAGAGCAATTTTATTCACCTCTGACTCGTTGTCGTCTCCCTTTGCCATATTGTTAAGGGCTGTAAAATAGCGACGTATCACTTCATTATTGGAAGCTCGGCAACAAACTGCATCATCGCTAATGCAGAAACCAACCATGTTTACACCCATATCAGTCGGAGACTTGTAGGGATTTTCACCGTATATGCCCTCGAAGAGAGTATTGAGTACAGGGAAGATTTCTATGTCGCGATTATAATTTATCGCTGTCTTTCCGTAAGCCTCCAGATGGAACGGGTCGATCATATTGACGTCGTTGAGGTCTGCAGTGGCTGCCTCGTATGCAATATTGACCGGATGCTTCAGAGGAAGATTCCAAACAGGGAACGTCTCAAATTTTGCATAGCCCGCTGTCACTCCGTGCTTGTTCTCGTTGTAAAGCTGGCTAAGGCAGACTGCCATTTTACCGCTGCCCGGCCCTGGAGCGGTGACAATCACGAGAGGACGGGAAGTCTTGATGTAGTCATTGTGGCCAAAACCTTCATCAGATGCGATGAGTTCGACATTGGTAGGGTATCCTTCTATAATGTAGTGATAGTAGACTGTGATACCCATGCGCTCCAGTTTGGCACGGAATTTATCGGCACTGATCTGACCGTTGTAGTGAGTGACGCAGACAGACCCCACATAGAAACCAAGGTTTTGGAATTCCTTGCGCAGACGGATTACGTCCATATCGTAGGTGATTCCGAGATCGCCACGCATTTTATTGCGTTCGATATCAAGAGCGCTGATGACAATCACGATTTCAGCCTGATCTTTCAGCTTCTGAAACATCCGCAGTTTGCTGTCGGGTTGGAAACCCGGAAGCACATGACTGGCATGATAGTCGTCAAAGAGTTTACCACCAAGCTCAAGATAGAGCTTATTACCGAAATGAGCGATTCTCTCCTGAATATGTTCAGATTGAATCTTAAGATACTTGTCGTTGTCGAATCCTTTTACCATAACGGGATACAAAATTAATAATTTTTTAGAATTCACGCAAGAGTATTCAGAAAAAAAACGGCATACGATACGGTCCCTTTTGCCGTATCAGTATGCCGGTTCGCATTGTTTTTGGATGTTCCCTATCTTCTCATTTTATATATCCTGTTGCCTATGTGGAGGATATAGATTCCCTTGGGAAGAGTCTTCCAATACTCCAGATCTGCGTTTGCTCGAAGAAGGATGCCCTCAAGATTATAGATATCCATGATGGGGAAAGAATCGAGGTTGATGGAGGATACATCTCCGGAATCATCCTTCACTGTCACGAGGCAGGTGGCATTCACTCCATTGGAAGCAGTAGCTGTAATTACAGCTGAGCCTACAGCTGCAGCCCTGACCACACCGTTTTCATCTACTTTAGCAACGTAATAGTCGCTGGAAGACCACGTCACGGATCTGTCGATCGCATCCTCCGGCAGTACGACGGCCACGAGAGTTATCGATTCCTTTGGCAAAAGTTCGATTTCCGTATGGTTCAATTCTATTACCTCTGCTTTCTGAACCTCACCTTCGACCATAGGATCCCATACAGGACTGCTGTTGTACGCATCTTCGCTTCCTTCCGGAACTGTGACATTAGCGTTTTCCATTACTTCTTCAGGAAAACCTCCGGGAAACGATGGAGGCTGTGGAGAGAGACATGTGATTTCCTTTATGTTTACATCTCCATCAAAGGCTTCAGCTCCTATTGACTCAAGCGAACTTCAAAGCGTGAGCTTCTCCATGGCAACACAATCATAGAAAGCCCACTGCCCTATCTCCTTTACTCTGTTTCCGACTATTACTTCCTTAAGTGAGGTGCAGTCTGCAAATGCATTGATGCCGATTCCGGTCACATTGTCTGGAATCGTTAGGCTCTCCAAAGATTCACATCCCTTGAAGGCCCACGGCTCTATGCCTTTTAGAGATTTAGGTAGTTCTATTTTCTGCAATCCCTTGCAACCCTGCAGGGCTCCAAAGTGTATTGTATCCAGATTTTCCGGAAGAGTTATAATCTTCAGAGACTCACAGTTTCGGAATGTGTTAGCGCGGATTTCCTTCATATTCTCAGGCAATGCAACATTTTCGATCTTAGAACAATTGACAAATGCGCTTTCTCCGATCACCTGAAGATAAGATGGAAGTTTGACTTCCAGAAGTGAGGAACAATCCTGAAACGATGAAGCTCCAATATAAACATACTTGTCGGGAATGCTGACACTTTCCAAAGAGGAGCACCCGGAGAATGTTCCTGATGGAACATGGTTAAGGCTTCCAGGCATATTTACTTTTTTAAGAGCCTTACAGTCACGGAAGGCCATCACGCCAAAATTCTCTATGTGATCATGAAAGTTAATGTCTTCAAGATGCACCGCTCCTTCGAATGCTCCACTGGCAATTGACGACACCACATCCGGAACTGAATAACTGATATCCTTCTTTCCGGCAGGATATGCCATCAATTCATTTCTATTTCTAATCAATACACCATCTATTACAGAAAACTTCATCTGCCATCCGCTAACTTCAACTTCAAATTTCTCAAGTCCAGTACATCCAGCAAAAGCCCTTACATCTATAGAAAGTCCCTCTGAAGGAAGAGCAAAACTTCGAAGTGAAGAGCAGTTATTGAAGGCAGCTTCACCGATATATTGTAAAGAATTGGGCTCATATTTTAAATCATTGAGATTTATACAGTTGTCAAACGCATGAGATTCAATTCGAATATTTTCATTATACCGTGTGCAGATTGTCACAGAATTAAGACTCTTACAGTTGAGAAAGGCTCTTTTACCAATCTTACAAACCGAAGGCAAAGAAATTGATTTAAGTGACGTACAGTTTTTGAAAGTTTCGTCACCAATGTTCATGAGACGTGTTCCATTATAAATCACTTCTTCCAAAGAAGTGCAATCGATGAATGCACAGCCTATGTATTCCAAAGAAGGAGGCAATGATATGGATTTCAATGAAGTACAACCATCAAAAGCAAAATTGCCGATAGTTTTCAACGACTTAGGAAGTTGCACATCAGTGAGTGAGGAACAATACTGAAAACATTCATAAGGAAGCTCCGACAATAGACAAGCATCTCCAAATGAAATATGTCTGAGATTCCTGTTGGAGCTAAATGAATTAATATAATACAATTCTTCCAAGGGAGAATTGTCAAAAATTATTTCTTCTACAAGAGGCGCCCATATACTATTTTTGATCCACCGAATAGTAGACGGAAATACTATCTTCCGAGGTCCATACGACCTTGTCCCCCAAAAATAATTGTTTATTGTAGTCACCACATAGGATTTTCCATCGATTACTATTGTTCCCGGTATGTTAACCACATCAACAGTACCTATATAATAATCGGGGAAATCCACTCTCGAAATCTCTACCGTCCCGGCAGCGTCTTCGATACAACGATATGTTATCGAATAAGGCTTATCTGTTCCTTCGTTATAGGGTATTGTGAACTCCTCAGAGTAAGCCTTTAATATGCATATCATGGCTGATACGCATAACAATATCATTCTCTTCATTTAGATCTATGTTTTAGCGTGTCTTGATATTTGATATAGATACCGGCAACCTTCTATCTATTACAACTTTATTCTTATCATTTCGAGGAAATGACTTTATTTCATTCATTTGAGCGTTATTTCCTCTTGTCAGATTATCCAATTCGTTCTTGTCATCATTCTGCAGATGTCCGTAGTCAAGATAATCAAATTCGTCTACCGGTCCATCAACACCGATCAAATGGAGTTTATGAGTACTTTTAAATTTTTCACCATAAATGTGAGCCTCCAATTCAGAGGTGAGAACGTAACCATCATTGACTTTTGACACATTGAATTTCGGATTTATGTTGCCGATTCCTTCGTAACCATCCATTAAATTATCAAAATGAATGATCCGTCCATCAATCACGAGATATTGCAAAGGAAAGTCACACCTGCTACCTGGCAAAAAAGGGCAAAATTCAGTGCCATACATATACTTTGACAACAATGCGTATTGCTTCCCAACATCTATAACATCAGCATAATAATATCCGGGGTTAAGATTCTGAACATCTCTTGGGAAAGGATTAGGGGAAACATCTCGCACATCTCTACCTATATTCATGATTTCATACGATTCAATATCTTCCATATCTATAAGAAGGCTTGGTATATACTTCATCGTTTCCTCCACTACTCCATAAAAATTACCTATAAATTGAGGAAATCTATCCTTTTTACCGGAACAATATTCATTCCAGTTATCTTCAACATATATAGGATAAAAGTCCTCCCCGGTAAAGACATTCCCGTGTTCATCAATAACTCGAGTATTGAGATTGTATTTTATATACCCCTCACTTCTTGCAGTATATACACCATTTTCAAAATCATACACTGTAATTAAATCACCGGTACCAAAATCATAATCCAAAACTGCTACACTAACTATGTCATAATTCGCAGATGGTTTTCCTAATTCCGTATTTAACTCATAAGGATATGAGACTTTTAATCTAATGGGACTTCCAAAATCATAGAAAACATCAGGACCTATACGAGATCCGTCGGAATAATTTCTATAACGCTCAACTTTCGGATAAAAACCGGTTATAAGGTTATCGTGTCCAGGTATAATTTCACCTCCAGGATAATATTCTACGGATACCAACTCCGGACCGACTTCAGCGGAGAAGCCTACGACTTTTTCCTCATTTGATGATGAATACAGTTTGGCCTTGACATCAAAGAGAAGCGCGCGGAGTTCGATTGTATCCACACACTCATAAGTCAATTCCTTTAGTTCGAAGCCTTCGTTGTCGCCCGGGACATCCGCTACTGAGATATTTTCCAGTTCCTCGATTGTCCCAAAAAGTAGCAAGGATGGGTCTTGGGATTCTCCGGCATTCTCATCGTTTATGAATTGAGCTGAAGATAACTCCGGCAACTCATTAGAGCATGAGCTGAGTAAAAGGATGAATGCGAGCAAACATCCGACGGAGAAAAGACCTCGGATACTCACGGAATGAATGTAAGAAAATTTCATTTTGTTTGGTTTGGCCTGCATGGCTCATACTGCATGGCGTTACTGAAAAAAAACGTTAGAGCCAGACCTGTTGCCCGTTCCACACCTTGAAGCCTCCGCAATGCCCATAGCACTATAACGGATAGGTTCAATGTGTCAAGAAAGAGCGTCAAGTAACGTTTATAACAAAAAAATCGCAGATCCTCCCGCTTGGCCCATGTTCGGACGGCGGCCTAACTGTCTACGATCGCAAAGTTAAGCAAAATTCAGTCTATCTGCAAATTTTTGCAAAATTTTTAACAAAAAAAAATCTCCTGCCGGTACCGGCAAGGCAACCGCATCTGAATAAAAAAATTCAGGCAGGATGAATGCCGTGCAAGAAGGAATAACGCGGCGCAGAACCTATCGCTTCTCATGAAGCTGGCACTGCAGGTAGCGAAGGCCATCAACGTAAGCCTGCGTAAACGTCTGGTCAGAGCTTCGATGGATAAAGACTATTTATGATCTCTTCTTAAAAACTATAGATTTTGATGCGGTTGCCCTGAGATTAAAGAAACAGACTTGCATATTTCAAAAATCTTGACTATATTTGCATATTAATAATTCAATCTTCGCATTTATGTAAGAATCCCATACTGATCAGCACAGCACTCGCTTTGAATACCAACAAAAATAAACTTGCGAAACTTGAATAAAATTATACTGTCATGGAAGATATCAAGACACCTTATTTAAACATACAGACCGATTTTGGTTTCAAGCAGGTTTTCGGACAAGTGAAAAACAAGAAGGCTCTCATTAGATTTCTTAATATTCTCTTTGCCGGAAAACTTACGGTCACCGATGTGATTTACCACGATAAGGAGATTATTCCTTCAGAAGAAGAAGGGAAAAGAATAATCTATGATGTCTACTGCACTATGCCGATGAAGAAATCGGATTCATCTTACTTTCCAGTAAGCCAGAAGGATGGCGCTGATGGAGAAAAAGACAGTGAACATCATTTTATCCTTGAAATGCAGAACATTTACATTCAACCTTTTGAGGAAAGGTTGGTTTTCTACGCTTCGAAGATGATCGTGGGTCAGGGGAAAGCCGGATGGGATTACGAATTAGCCCCGGTGTTTGCAATAGCCGTCACAGATTTCAATTTCAACCATATGTCGCCAAAACTTATGAGAGACGTGATGCTCGTAGACAGGGAAAGTATGGAGCCGCTCACAGATAAGGTGCATATATTCCTTTGTTCCCTAAAGGAAGTACCCGCACATTGGGAGGAATGCAAAACTGAACTGGAGGAAATATTGTTTTTAATAAAAAATATGGAGAATATGGACAACACATCAATGGCATATAAGGAAGGACGATATCCGGAAATATTCGAAGCTGCCAGAAGCAGTAGGTTGAGACCTTCGGATATGGTGGAATACCGTAAGTCTCTTGACAGGCTGAGGGATCTGCAAAGGGGTATAAAATACGAAACTGAAAACGCTCGAAGGAAAGCGTTGGAAGAAGGACGTGCCGAAGGACGTGCCGAGGGCATGGCCGAAGGTATGGAAATAGGTGAGGCGAAGGGAAAGAACGCAGAGCGCCGCGAAAGCATCCGCATCATGATTTCACTTGGGATTTCCGCGGAAAAAGTGGCTGAAAAATATCAGATTTCAGTTATGGACGTGAGAAAGATTGCCGGGTTACAATAGAAGTTGTTTAAACTTATTAGACAATCAGTTTCCATTTTTTCGTGTCGATGCATGCGTAATGAGCAATGTTAATAAAAAAGTCTCATGCTTTTCAACAGCAAGAGACTTTTTTATTATTATGTTTATCTACTTTCAGATTGAGCGACCGTAGTAGTAGAGGGTCCAGGCATCTCGAGCGTAGCCGTTGGGTAGGATCTCGAATGTTGCGGGGTCAGCTCCGGGAAGAACCCTGCCAAGATAATAGACATTCCATGCATCGCGGGCGTACCCATAGTCGAGAACTTGGAAAGTCGGGATATTGACGGCATTCATTATTATACCGTTGAAGATTACGTTAGCAGCTCCGATTACATATGCTAAATTCGGATTGGGAATTGGCGGAACGAAAGGTTTCTGGAATCGAGGAGGCACCGGACGGAGGTGTGGAGGTGGAGGTGTCGGACGAACCGGACGATATGCAGCTCCGGCACCGGGACGGGGCACAGCATGATTACCGGGACGATAATTATTGTGGTGTCCATTATTACCGGGACGGTAGTCGTTGTGATGACCATTATTGCCAGGACGATAGTTATGGTTGGGTACTCCGTTCCCGGGACGGTGATTATTATTGGGCTTGCCATTATTGCCGGGTTTTGGACCGTTATTGTGGTTGCCGGGTTTTGAACCGTTATTGTGATTGCCACTATTACCGGGTCGATTATTGCCACGGTTTTGTTCGGTCTTGTTGCCACCACGGTTATTGCCGCGATGATTATTTCCATCGGCATTGATGTTGCCAATTCCTAAAGAGAGGGAGAGAGCCACAATAAGTAAAAATTTCTTCATAACTCAGTCTGTTTTATGGAGACTCTGGTTTTAATCTTTGTCTACCGGTTAATTTTACTATATAGACAAATGTGGAGCAAAAAGTTTAAGCTCATTAACTTATTTTTGCAAAATGACATTTCAACGGCATCTATTCAGAGGAAATCGAAATAGTAAGAAATCCGACTTCCAATGTATAAAGGAAGCCGGATTTCAGAGGATAAGTTAGTGGGTTAAATTTTTAGTTGTCAAGCTGTCAAGTTGGCCAGATGAGCAAGTTGACATATTGACATATCGCAGTTGTCAATCTTCGGTCTGAGACTCGGCGTATGCCTTGAGAAGTTTCTCCTGAACGTCGCCGGGAACGAGTTCATAGCCTGCAAACTGCATTGAGAATGATCCGCGGCCGCCAGTGATAGAACTGAGGGCTGTGCTGTAGCTTGCCATTTCCTTCAAAGGCACCTTAGCCTGAAGTTTCTGGATACCATGCTCTGCATCCATGCCCATGATGATGGCACGGCGACCCTGAAGTTCGCTCATTACATCGCCGAGATAATCATCCGGAACAAGAACCTCTACGTCATATATAGGTTCGAGGATCTTCGGATTAGCTTCACGGAATGCCTGAGAGAATGCGTTGCGACCTGCCAGACGGAAGGAGATTTCATTTGAATCTACCGGGTGCATCTTGCCGTCGTAGATCATCACGCGCACGTCGCGGGCATAGCTACCAGTAAGAGGACCTTGCTCCATACGGTCCATAAGACCCTTCACGATAGCCGGGATGAAGCGTGCATCGATAGCGCCACCGACGATACAGTTGTAGACTATGATCTTGCCACCCCAATCCAAAGGAATTTCCTGCTTGTCGCGTACATTCATTTTGTATTCCTGGCTTCCGAACTTATAGCTATCCGGCTCCGGCATACCTTCAGTGTAAGGCTCGATTATCAAATGAACTTCACCGAACTGTCCGCTACCACCCGACTGCTTCTTATGGCGATAGTCAGCGCGTGCAGCCTTAGTGATAGTCTCACGATAAGGAATCTTTTGCTCCTCGAATGTGATAGGAAGTTTTTCGTTGTTTTCAATTCTCCACTTGAGGGTGCGAAGGTGGAATTCACCCTGACCCTTGACGAGAGTCTGTTTCAACTCCTTGCTCTGCTCGATGATCCAAGTCGGATCCTCTTCGTGCATACGGGTAAGGATGCCGGCAAGTTTCTCAGCGTCGCTCTCAGTGACGGGTTTGATGGCACGGGTATACTTAGGTGCAGGATACTTGATGAAGTCAAACTTATATTCGCATCCCTTCTCATCAAGAGTATTGCCTGTACGGACATCTTTCAACTTCACGGCTGCCCCTATGTCGCCTGCTTCAAGAGCATCGATCGGAGTACGTATCTGGCCGCAAACTGTGAAGATCTGAGCAAGACGTTCTTTGCCGCCACGATCTACGTTTTCAAGGTCAGCTCCAGCCTTTAGAGTGCCGCTCATAACCTTAAAGTAGGAAACTTCACCGATATGTGGTTCTACAGAAGTCTTGAAGAAGAATACACTGAGCGGACCGTTAGGATCCGGCTTGACAGCCACACCGTCGACAGTCTCAGGAGCCGGCATATCATCAACGAACGGACAAACATTGCCTAAGAATTCCATCATACGGCGCACGCCCATATCTTTACCTGCACTTACACAGATGACAGGGAAAATAGAACGTTCTACAAGGCCTTTTCTGATACCCATACGGAGATCATCCTCGGTAAGCGGTTCGTCACCGAAAAATTTATCCATGAGGCCTTCATCGTTAGCAGCTGCTGCTTCTACGAGGATACCGTTGAGTTCTCGAGCCTTTTCCAACTGGTCAGCAGGGATTTCAGAGATAGTAGGCACTCCACCATCAGGACCCCACTCATATTTCTTCATCAAAAGCACGTCGATGATGGCATTGAAGCCCGGACCCGCATTTATAGGATATTGGATAGCCACCACATTATTGCCGAAATGCTCGCGGAGCTGTTCCATTACGTTATCGTAGTCCACTTTCTCGCCGTCCATCTTATTGAGGGCAAAGATTACCGGCTTATGAAGTTTGGCAGTAGTGCGTACGATGTTTTCTGTGCCAACTTCCACGCCATATTCAGCATCGACAGTGACGACACCTATATCAGTCACTCCAAGAGCAGTGTAGGCATTGCCTACAAAGTCATCAGCTCCCGGGCAGTCGATGATGTTGAGTTTCTTATTATTGAATTCTGCGGCGAACACTGTTGAGAATACTGAATAGCCGTATTCCTTTTCAACTGGAAAATAATCAGAGACAGTGTTGCCGCCGGCGACAGTGCCGCGACGTTTGATGACACCACACTCGAAAAGCATAGACTCGGCAAGCGTAGTCTTACCAGACCCCTTGGAGCCAAGGAGTGCTATGTTTTTGATTTCGTTAGTTTTGTAGACCTTCATGGATAAAAATTTTATAGGGTTCTGTGTGGAGAGGAGTTGCTAAATACGACTATTTCGCATTTGCGGACGCAATTTAGCAATAATTTCTCAATAATGAGCAATTTTTTGATATGTTATATAGCATAAATTTAAAAATAATTTTGAAATTTGAATTGAGAATTGAGAATTGAGAATTGAGAATTGAGAATTGAGAATTGAGAATTGAGGTCTGACAAGTCAGGCAGGTCCGATATGTCAGACAGCTTGGATAAGTCAGGCAGGTCCGATATGCCAGACAGCTCTGACAAGTCAGACTTATCGGAAGAGAAAAGGCATCCTGGCCTTTAAGCCAAGATGCCTTTAAATATAATAAAATCTTATAGTGGAATAGGATTATAGCCAACGAACGTAGGCGAAGTCCATACGGTGAGGGAGCATCGGATTCTTCGGATACATGCGGAGAGCATATCGATAGGTAGCTGCATCGGTAAGTTGCTCATCAAGTTCGTAGCTTACAATCGAACCGTTATGAGCTACGACCTTGAGCTGCTTAGTGCCGGCGAAGTCTGATACGCCATCGTGTTCCTTGTAGCTGACGAGTTCTACGCCGATTGAATCGCCAAGACCCTTAGTGTCGAGAGTGCATTTGACTACGAAGTTGCTGCCTGTGTGGTAAGTATTGTTGATGCTCTCGTTGTAGTCAACAGCAAGCACCTCAATTTGATCCCACTTAGAAGCTACAGTCTCCTTCCATGCTACGATCTCACGAGCTTTTGCGAAGTCATGAGCCTTGAGTTCAGCAGCACGTTTTGCTTCCGGCTCGTAGAAACGATAAATGTAGTCATCAAGCTGACGCTTCATAGTGAAGTGAGGAGCGATGTTGCCAATCGAACGCTTGATATACTGAATCCATTCCGGAGAATACCCCTTGTAGTTCTTGTCATAGTAAAGAGGTATGATCTCATTCTCGAGCATAGAGTAGATAGTGGCTGCATCGAGCTTATCCTGCTGAGCCTGGTCAGTGAAAGTGCGCTTGTCAGTAAGAGCCCATCCGGCTTTCTCATCAAACTTGTAGCCTTCATACCACCATCCGTCGAGCACTGAGAAGTTGAGCACACCGTTCATCTCAGCCTTTTCGCCGGAAGTGCCGGAAGCCTCGAGAGGACGAGTCGGGAAGTTTAGCCATACATCGACACCGGTCACAAGACGCTTAGCCACGATCATGTTGTAGTCTTCAAGGAAGATGATCTTGCCGAGGAACTGAGGCATACGGCTGATCTCCATAATGTGCTTGATCAGACCCTGGCCTGCACCGTCGGCCGGGTGAGCCTTGCCGGAGAAGATGAACTGTACGGGACGCTGCTCATTGTTGACAATCTTTGCAAGACGGTCAAGGTCGTTGAAGAGGAGGTGAGCACGCTTGTAAGTGGCAAAACGACGGGCGAAACCGAAGATAAGAGCATTTGGATTGATCTTATCCATGATCTGCATTACAGCTGATGGATCACCCTGATTACGGAGCCACTTCTCACGGAAGTCCTTACGAACGAAGTTGATAAACTTGTTCTTGAGAGTCATTCGCATGTTCCATATCTCATCGTCGCCAACCTTAAAGATACCCTTCCAAGCTTCAGGGTTGCTCTGGTCTTCAAATACCTGCTGTCCGAGCTTCTCGCCATAGAATTCCTTCCATTCAGAAGCAGCCCAAGTAGGCATATGCACACCGTTGGTCACATATCCAACATGGCTCTCTGCCGGATCATAGCCTTTCCATACGCCGGCAAACATCTTCTTAGACACCTCTCCATGGAGCCAGCTTACACCGTTAGCTTCCTGGCAAGTGTTGAGAGCGAATACGCTCATAGAGAATTTCTCGTTGCTGTCAGGATTCTCACGACCCATGTTCATAAGGTCTTGCCAAGAGATGCCGAGTTTAGCAGGATATTCTCCCATATATTTGCCGAAGAGACCTTCGTCAAAGTAGTCGTGGCCTGCCGGCACCGGAGTGTGCACTGTGTAGAGTGAGCTTGCACGTACCACTTCGAGAGCAACATTGAATGGGAGATTGTCTTTCTGCACATATTCTACAAGACGCTGGAGATTGAGCAGAGCTGCATGGCCTTCATTAGCGTGGTAGATGTCGGTGTGGATACCGAGCTTATTAAGCATATACATACCGCCGATGCCAAGAAGATACTCCTGCTTGATACGGTTTTCCCAGTCGCCACCATAGAGCTTATGGGTGATCGGACGGTCAAACTCAGAGTTCATGTCGAAGTCTGTATCGAGCAGATAGAGCTTCATGCGTCCTACATTGACACGCCAAACGTGGCAATAGATGATACGGCCCGGATAAGGCACCTCAAGAATCATCGGCTGACCATCTTCGCCAAGGACAGCCTCAATAGGAAGCTGATCGAAATTCTGAGATTCATAGTTAGCGATCTGCTGACCGTCGATACTCAGGCTCTGCTGGAAATAGCCATAGCGATAGAGGAAACCGACAGCAGTCATATTGATACGGGAGTCGGAAGCCTGCTTGATGTAGTCGCCTGCGAGCACACCAAGACCACCGGAGTAGATCTTGAGGCAAGAGCAAAGACCATATTCCATTGAGAAATAAGAAACGGAAGGAAGGTCGTTGCGCATAGGCTGCTTCATATAGTCTTGGAAAGACTTGTAGACCTTCTCGATGCGGTCCATCCAAAGTTTATCGTTCTGTATTTCCTGGAATCTTTCGTAGCTTAGTTGTTGAAGGAGCATCACTGGGTTTTCGCCTGTATTGCGCCAGAGATCGTGGTCGAGGTCGCGGAAGAGGTTTTTACCCTCACTGTTCCAAACCCACCAAAGGTTTTTGGAAAGTTCCTCAAGTGGACGAAGCTTCTTGGGGAGAGAATTAGATACCACCATATTGTGCCACTGGGGCTGGTTGGTGTTGCTTACTTGAAGTTTCATAGATTTTCTATTTTATCTTTTTTAATTTTTAGTCTTATGAGCCGTATAAGTCTTATATGTCTTATAAGTCGTATAAGTCTTATAATTTCTATTATTTTTTCAGTCTATTGTCGCGGTGCTCTTCGGCTATCTTGAAAGCTTCATCATATTTAGCTATGAAGAGCTTCCAGTCGGCGAGAGCGGCAGTGGCAGAAGCTGCCTTTGAGCAGGCTTCCACTGTCTTCTTGTCAGCGCCGGAGAATGCTTCAAGTGTCCGGGCAATGGTCATGACAGTGTCCCAATAGCTGTTGTCATTGCGTGGAGCAACCACTACGCCTGTCTTAGTCAGAGACTCAAGCGGCAAGCCAATCTTTTCGCCGGCCACGTCTGATTCTACCCATTGTCCAAAACCGGACTTGTCGGTGGTCACTGTTGGCACTCCGAAAGCAATGCTTTCAAGCGGAGTATAGCCCCATGGTTCGTAGTAGGAAGCAAACACTGTGATGTCGAGGGCAGGGAGAATGTCGTAGTATGAGATGTTGACGATACCGTCAGCTCCGTCAAGATAACAAGGTATGAAAATAGTTTTCACTTGTCCTTGCCCGGCAAGCTGTCCATCCCATTGGAGTTGGCCGATGCGGCGGCAGGCAGGATCTGAATCCTCGTTGTTGAGTCGGTGGGTCAGATAATCGGGAGAAACAGAGAGGTCACCGTTCTGATAAAGGTCGATGATGAGTTCTCCGTTTGGTTCGCGCACCCAAGCCGGCACGAGAACTAAAGCGAGGATATCTCGGCGTGAAGCAGCCCCTGTGCGAGAGAGTTCCGCCATACTGTCGAGGAATACATCAAGACCCTTGTTGCGGTATTCATTTCTGCCTGAAGTAGCAATGATCAGGGTATCTTCACTCCATTTCTTGCCGGTCATTTTCTCTGCGATTTCCAACAGACGTTTTCTTCCCGCGTTGCGGAGAATTGTATACTGACGTTTAGCAGGGATGAAATCAGGTTCAAAACCATTAGGAGTGACCACTTCAGGACGTTTGTCGAGAAGCTGGGCACATTCATCAGCTGTCAGGGAACTTACAGCGGTGAAGCAGTCAGCATTGATAGCAGCGGCCTTCTCCACAGAGTGCTTAGCCTCCATATTGAGTTCTCGAGCCATTTGATCGCCATTATAGCCGGTGAAATACTCGTAGAGGTTCTTACCGTTGCCGCAGATGGAGCGTCCGATTGAAGTGGCATGAGTGGTGAAGAGGGATGCTGCCTCCGGCATAATCTTTCTAAGCCAAAGGAGTCCCATGCCGGTAGTCCACTCGTTGAAGTGAGCTAAAACATCGGTGTCTTTTGCACCGAGATGATTGGCAAGTGCCTGCATCGTGATTGCAGCAGCCACTCCGAAAGCACACCCTTCAGGATAATCACCATAGCAGTGCAGGGAATCGACACCAAACATACGCCACATTTCACCATAAATGTCGTTGAGGGCAGGATATACACCATCAAACTTTATAAGCACCACTATAGGAGAACCGGGGATGTCCCAGCGTCCGGTGCGAAGAGATATGCCATAAGGGAGAGAAATATTATTGGCAGACTTCAGAAGAGTCTTATGTTGCTTAAAATATGGAGATGGGTTGTCATCAGTCCAAACATCGGGACCGATGAATATCAGATTATCGCCAAACTGCTCCTTCAGTACACGAGCCTTAGTGGAAAGCACGGTGTAGATGCCACCGATTTTGTTGCAAACTTCCCAACTTGTCTCAAACAGCAGTTTTTCAGTGGAGCCAATTGGCTCATTCACAATCATTTTACCTTTACCTTTTGTAGACTTGCAGTCGGCTTTTGGAGCCTTGCAAGCAGCTTTGGAGGAGAGTGATTTTTTATCTTTTTTCATATCGCATGCATATTCCCGGAATAATTCATAAACCGGGGTATTACTTTTGTAGGCGCAAAATTACAAAAAAAATAAGTAATGTGCAAATAATTC
>CAMWLX010000009.1 GCA_947175225.1 uncultured Porphyromonadaceae bacterium | reverse complement strand
AATACGCCGAAAAGATGGCGGAAGATTAATAAAAAGAATTTTTGGTTTAACTCTTTATTGTAAATTTCCCAATTCGTAAATAAGTTTAAACAACTTCATTATGACTTGCTTTAGCTTGGACGATGCCAATTATGCATTATGAATTGAAAAAGGCTTCCACTTCCTCCCTGTCGTCGAAATGATGGCGCACTCCTTTTATTTCCTGATAGGGTTCATGCCCTTTGCCGGCTATAAGCACGACTCCTCCTGCAGGGCAGGTAGAGAGTGCTGTGCGAATGGCTTCACGACGATCATTGATGCAGAGCGTGCGGCGTAGTTCTTCCGCGCTCAGCCCGGTCTTCATCATTGCTATGATATCTTCCGGCTCCTCATCGCGAGGATTGTCTGAGGTCAGTATGAGCCTGTCAGATCGGCAAGCGGCTTCTTGTGCCATCATTGGGCGCTTGCCATGGTCGCGGTTGCCTCCCGCTCCAACTACTGTGCAGATATATCCTTCCCCTCCAAGCACATCGCGGATTGTGTCAAGCACATTGACAAGTGCATCCGGTGTGTGGGCATAGTCTACTATCGCCGTCACTCCATCCGGACCGCGGAAAGTCTGGAAACGCCCTGCCACCGGCACAAGTCGGCTCATATTGATGAGTACTTCATCTTTAGGAAGTCCTGACAGGCACGCTGCTCCGTAGACTGCGGTAAGGTTGTAGGCATTGAAACGTCCTGTAAACTGCACTTCCACTTCCTTGCCGTTGAGTGAAAGAAGAGTGCCGTCGAGGCGGCTTTCCACAATTCTTCCTCTGAAGTCGGCATCGCTGCGGAGCGAGTAAGTGTAGGTCTTGGCTTTAGTATTCTGTATCATATATCGGCCAGCCTTGTCGTCGATGTTGACAAGCGCAAATGCAGAGGCTGGCAGCATGTCGAAGAAGGCTTTCTTTGCATTCATATAGTTTTCCACTGATCCGTGATAGTCAAGATGGTCGCGGGTCAGGTTGGAGAAGATTGCCCCGGTGAAGTGGAGCCCGGCGATACGCTTCTGCTGGGCTGCATGGCTTGAGACCTCCATGAAAGCATATTCACACCCTGCGTCTACCATTTCAGCCAATAGGCGGTTGAGTGTAAGCGGGTCAGGGGTTGTATGGGTCGTAGGGATAGCGCGTGTGCCGACATAGTTGCATACGGTAGATATCAATCCGGCTTCAAATCCTTCAAGGCGTGCCATTTCGTAGAGTAGGGTAGCGGTGGTGGTCTTGCCGTTGGTGCCGGTAACGCCTACGAGTTTCAGATTTTGTGATGGATGTCCATACCATGCCGAGGCAAGGCGCCCAAGCGCTTCCGATGAGTCTTCTACACGGATATAGGTGATGCCCGGCTCAAACTGAGCGGGCATTGTCTCGCAAACGATTGCTCCCACATGAGCGGAGGCAACTACCGGTATATACTTATGGCCATCGGTCGTGACTCCACGCACAGCCACAAACATTCCTTCTTTTTCGGCACGTCGGGAATCGCTTTCGAGTGCCACTATGTTTTTATCAATATCTCCCACTATTTCGAGAGTCTTGATATCTTTTATCAGTGTAGATAGTTTAGTTGTCATATGTATTGTATTCTCAATTCTCAATTCTCAATTAGATAGCAAGCGTTATCATAATCTTCTTTCCTCTCTCTGCCTTAACACCGGCGGGAATCGACTGGGAAATGACCCGGCCGACACCTTTTATCACTACGTTGAGACCTCTGCTTTCAAGCACATTGATAGCCGATCTAAGGTCATAGCCTGTCACGTCGGGCACTTCTCCGGAAGGATACTCCTTTTTAGGGGTGACTTTCTTTATCGGATGTCCCAAAGTGTTGGCTATCTTTTCTGAGTCGTTGTTGAAGCTTGCTGAGAGGGTGGGGCGTTCAGCTGTTACATTCCTTGCCAATGCCGGTATCTCTGCCAGCATCCCCCTTGCGTGCATCTTGAGAGCAATTTGCTTTAACACCTGTCCTGACGTGCGGTTGGCACTGAGTCCGGCAGCTCCCTGCACGAGCACCATGCAACTGTATTTAGGCTCTTCATATGGGAAGAAACCTGCGAAAGCAAAACGCCTTTTTGCTGCATTGTATTGTCCTTTTTCCACAGGGAATGCGGTGCCGGTCTTGCCTGCTATCTTGACGCGGTCGTCGCGCACAAGGCGTGCTGTGCCATGTTCTCCCCATACCACATCGTGGATGCATTGCTTCACTTTTTCAGCCGTCTCCGGGGAGCAAATTTGCTCGCGGATATAGCTTGTCGGTATGATTGAGTCCCCTTTCTCTGAGCGCAGTGCTCTCACGAGATGGGGCCTGACGAGATGCCCATGGTTGGCGATGGCATTATAATATGCCAGGGTATATAGTGGAGGCACCATCGTATTGTAGCCATATGCCTGGCGTGCGAGGTCAAGGTGGCGCGATGTCATTGTGATGGGCTGCCCCTTGCTGTTGGTCGGTTCCAGTCGGCGCACTTGTGGCAGTTGCTCTCCCGCTATGCCGCTGTTGATTCTGTCGAAAAATCCTATCGACGCGAGTCGGTCGTAATATTTAGCAGGGTCGTTGGCATATCCACGGAAGATGATACGTGCGATGCCGGTATTGCTCGACATCTCGATGACCTGCTTCATATTTTTCACTGTAGGGGCATGGGGGTCAGTTGTCTTTTGAAATGGTGAGCAATCTATTGTCTGATGGACACTGGTGACGAGTTTATCCTCAAATGCAATCATCAGCGAAATTGGCTTGATGACTGATCCCGGCTCATAAGGCAACACTGCGCGGTTGAGTGCTTCTCCGTATGTGCCGTCTTCCATTCTCTCTATGCTCGACAGAGCCTTGATTTCTCCTGTCGGGACCTCCATTAGGATGGCAGTCCCCCACTCGCAGGCGGTCTCCGAGCAGATGTCTTGCAAGCTTTCTTCCACTATGTCTTGAAGGTCGATGTCGATGGTGGTCAGCAGGTCGTAGCCGGGCGTAGGCGGTGTTGTCACCCAATTGCCATATCCTTTCGTCAATGGCACTTGCTTTGCATATCCGGGTTTGCCGTAGAGAAGGGAGTCAAGGTCTTTTTCAAGCCCTGAATATCCATGTATTTCTCCTTTGAATCTTGTCTTTTCTGTCACTACTTCGTGTACGCGGCCGATGCTTCGGTTTGCCATCTTCCCATAGGGGTAGATGCGTCTCGAATGTTCTTCCTTATACAGAGGGCAACGGAATCCCGCTCCTTTGAAGTCGCGTATAAACACCAATTTACGTGCCGAGTCAAACTCCTCAAGTGGGCGATGGCGTGCTATGGTGAGTGAACGGGTCCTCCGGTCGGGGTCCTTCTCCACTTCCTCCATAAATCTTACGCGCCACGATTTGGCTTTCCGGGTGGCTGCGTCCGCCTTCTTGGGGTCGAAGCGTGGATAGCGTATGTCGAGTGTGTCGGCCAAAGAGTCAAGTTTGGCTATGAGTTTATCTTTCGGCATGGCCTTTATCTTATTGTGGCGCATATCAATCTTGATGTCGCACACTTTGACATTGCAGGCCAATATATTGCCATTCGCTGCTAAGATACTTCCCCTCTCGGGTGCTATGGTGTCTATTCTTGAAAGTTGCTTTTCAGCCCGTTCGTTCCATTCCGAAGCTTCTACCACCGTAGTGCGAAACATATTCCATATGATGCCAAATGCCATCAGGAGGAAAGCTCCGGTTATCATCCCATAGCGATTAAAGATACGTCTTTTGTTGCCTTTCTTTGCAGATGCCATACTGTGTGTACTTTATTTATGAGATGTCTGTTTAATTCCTTCGCATTCAATCACTACAGGGGGCTCCTCTTGATAGCGGAGTCCCAAATGCTTTTCGGTTGTGAGCCTGGTGAGTTCTGTCTCGCGTATGAGTGTCATATACCAGGCTTTCTCGTGTAGCTTATCGCTCTCTGCGCGTTGTAGTTCTCGATTGAGAAGTTTGATTTCTGCCATTCTGGTCTTCGTGCGGTAGCGTAGTCCCATCACTCCAATGAGAGCCGTGAGGATAGCTATCAGAAGCCAAGCGTTACGCTTGAAAAATTCAAGCGATATGGCGCGTCCCGACCGTAGAGAATCTGTATTATGCTTGACGGTGTTGCTCACCGCCTCGCCAAACCTATTCTTTTTCTTTTTACCTGTTCCCTTTTTTCTACTGCTTTTTCCCATCCTAATATTATAGTTTTGCGTTTTGCTTTGTCTGTGGATTTGTCTTTTTAAATCATATTGATTAGTTCCGCAGCCCTAAGCTTGGCGCTTCGGCTGCGCGGATTACGTTCGATTTCTTCTGCATCGGCGGTGATAGGCGATCTTGTGATTGCTTTCCAATCGCATATCACTTTCCCGAAGAAGTCCTTTTCTATTTTCCCTTCTGCATTGCCGGAGCGGAAGAAGTTTTTGACTATCCTGTCTTCCACTGAGTGATAGGTCAGGATGACACACCTTCCCCCTTCTTTCAGCATGCTTGGAGCTGAGGAGAGGAGAGTGGTAAGAGCTTCCATTTCTGAGTTGACAGCGATACGGAGTGCCTGAAACACTTGTGCCATTTCTTTCTTTTCTCCCTTCGGATTTAGTCCGGGTCTTACTGCCTCTGCAAGGTCGAATGTAGTCTGTATTGGCGATTTGTCGCGGGCTGCTATTATGGCTTTGGCTGCTTTTGCCGGGTCCTTGAGGTCAGCATACTTACGGAATAGCGACGTCAAGTCGGCCACATCATATTGCGCTAAAAGCTGGCTGGCAGTCTGAGGTGCCTTTTGGTTCATCCTCATGTCGAGAGGAGCATCCGCACGGAAAGAGAAGCCTCGTTCTGCATCGTCAAAGTGATGAAACGACACGCCGAGATCGGCAAGTATTCCATCCACACGCTCCACTCCGTGGTAGCGCAGAAAGTTGCGCATGAAGCGGAAATTGCTTCTCACGAAGGTAAACCGCGGATCGTCAGGAGCATTTGCTATAGCATCTTCATCTTGGTCAAATCCGAAAAGTCGCCCATCTGGTCCGAGTCGCTCGAGTATGGCACGTGAATGCCCCCCTCCCCCAAATGTGGCGTCGACATATATGCCGTCTGGCTTTATGTCGAGACATTCAATGGTCTGCGGTAGTAGTGCCGGAATATGATATATAGGCTCAGACATAAGTGGTGCATTTTCAAAAAAACGAAATCGAATGTAAAGTTACATAAATTATTTCAAATTTGCGAATGCAAACAACAATAATTTGCGTTTTTTAATAAAAAATTTTTTAAAGACCCTAAAAAATCTTGCAGAGAGACCAAATCGCCTCCCTGCAAGCGCACCTGTTTGTTTTGGTGGAAGAGCCTTTGGCTCGATTCTAAAAGCCTCTGGCTCTGATACTTTATTCAATACCATTCAAAAGCGAAGCCAACTTCTCCCCAATCCCTATGGTATATCCTTCCGAAGCAAACACAACCCGATTAAAAGTATCAGCCACTATCAATATCGGCAGATCCCCTCCTGCGAGATTCACTCCCTCTTTTATCCCTGACAATATAGCCTTGTCAATGTCATTGCCTAAACTTACTGTTACGGGGAGTGGCGGAAAGTCTTTCAAGTCAATTCCGAATCCATGCATTCCTTCCGTAAGCAGAAGTATCGGACGCCCAGATTCCTCGAGTCTTGTAGCCGCCTCAGCAATATCGCGTATGACATGATTAGATGGCTCATGGTTTGGCTTCAGAAGCGCAAGCACATAGTAGCCGCGTCCTGTCGTGGAGAGTATCGACGTGGCTGTCTCCTCTCCATCGGGCATATACTTGCTTTCCGAATCAAACGAACCGATCACTTGCACTTTGCTGTCATCGTGTCGCACAGTAAGAGGAATGCTTGCTTCCTCAGTGTCAAGAGCAATTGTCTCAATGTGTGCAAGCACGCCTCCGTCGGCCATGCGTTGTCCTGTCACTGCAAGGTAGGTGCCACGGTCAAGCTCCTCGCCGTCGGCAAATGTCTCGGAGAGTCCTATGAAGTCTGGATAGTTGAGAAGCATCGGCTCCCCGTCTGTAATTTTAGAAACCGTGAAGTGCGAGTAGTATTTAGGATCCGGAATAATGTCTGATGCAATGTATTCAAGTTTCAATGTGCCTTGCTGGTCAGCATAAGAATCATTTCGTCCTGTCGAAAAGATTGCGTCATTCCATTTGCCTGACGCATCTGCCCATTGTGCTTTCTCTGTCACCGGGTCAATACGCGATGGAATACCGAATGACCGTGCGCCTGCCACGAAGAAGACATCGCGTGACTTGCCCGATGTCTTGCGGTGTTTCCATACTGCCGCCGGGCTCATCGTGATTTGTTCCGGATACCATGTCTCATTGCTTTCGATGCTGTCAGTCACCCAATTCACCCATTTCTCAGGCTCCGAACGATATTCGCTTCTTATCGTTTCAGGTATGACACTTAGGAAATAGCTGCGGAATGGAGTCAGCTCTTCTGCGGCAATACGCGGTGACATTACGTAAGGTCCGAATAGATCGCCTAAGCCTTCGTCGATTGCCCCTATGTGATCGTCAAGCACTTCCTTTCCTACATCAGCAAGGTCTTTTTCAGTGAGGCTTTCAAGCAGAAGCATCCCTTTTTCACGTGAATCTCTCGGGAGACTTCTCAGAAATTCGGTGATGGCTGCGTGGTTGCCTCTTGCATTCTTCATTATGGGAATCAGACGCTCTGCGTCGATTTCAAGAATCTCAGCAATCCTCTGAGCTTCATCTTCGGAGCAGAAAGTGGCCATATAAGCATTCCTGATGCCATCTTCGCTCTTCATACGCTCATCGTTTAGCTTTCGCTGAGAGTCGCTGACTGCGGCTGCATTGTCTCTTCCTGCTGGAGGAGTGACATCCAAATCTTCGCTGATGGCGCTGGCAGCCGTCTTGTCAAGGATTACATTGGCCACTCGGTCTTTCCCTACAGATCCCTTCGCAAATCCATAATTCTTCCCGTCGCTGACCCAAAGCAGCAAGTCGCCGAGTCCGGCTATGAGCGATGCCTCTCCGTTAGTATCGGTTTTTTTCTCCGCAATAGGATAAAACTCCGCATAATTGTAGAGTCTGAAAGATGCATTTGCATCCTTGGCAATATGTCCGTCAGGATATATGGCTCGTATGGTGATGGTGTCTGTCGGCGCGTAGTTGTCGGTGACATTGATGAAGGTGATGCCGTCGATTTTCTCAAGACGTTCCTCAGTCCCTTCATAGTTGCCGAAGACACGTGCATGCATCAGCATTCCGCGTGATGCCGGGGCATTAAACCATCCAAGGTCGAGGACCGGTTCCGGTTCGCAAGCCCCGAGGAAATGCCATTCTCCATCTGCCCAAGCTTCTACCCAAGCATGGTTGTCGTCAGTATGTGCCCAACGTGGGGTGTAGACCTGGCGTGCCGGTATCCCCACTGATCGAAGTGCCGCTACAGTGAAAGTAGATTCCTCTCCGCATCTTCCTATGGCTGAGCTTACGGTCTGGAGAGGGGAGTGTGTGCGTCCGTCAGAAGGTTGGTAAGTGGCTTTTTCGTGACACCAGTGGTTGACTTCCAAGATTGCATCTGCCATCGACAACCCTTTCACACGCTCTTTCAGTTCTGCATAAAATTCCGGACGATGGCAATCGAGTGCCTCATTATTGACGCGCACCGGAAGCACGAAATGCCTGAAGAGCGTGTCATTGACTTTGCTGCCCCATGGCATTTCAGCACGAGCCTTCAAAGCCGGGTCTATGACGTATTCGATATAATAGTTCACATCCCGGTCTGCCATATCAGGAAGTGGCATATACGCATAAAGCATCTTCAGAGCATCCCTCTGGCTTTCCGTCAGAGTTCGCTCATCAAATTTCAATCCCCCTACAGTCTCGATCACACTTAGCCTATTCTGAAAATCCTTCTCAGTATCAAGATTCACAATCCCTGCTATTGCCGGGATTGCTATCCCCATCATCAATCCTATACCAAATCTCTTTACATATCTCCTCATCACAACCAAACCTTTTAATTCTTACCCGGCGATCTCACTATTTATACTGAAGATACTATCCCTGAGTGAGCTTCCTTACTATCTTGCGAATAGTCTCAGCATCACTCGTCTGATGCATATATTCATCCTCTCCGGCTTTCCCCATGCTGATATTCACACGGCGGAACTTCATACTCGACTTGACAGTTGTCTTTGCCGATGCGTGCACTTCTTTGACTCCGGTCTCTGCAATGATTTCCGACACATTGCTTGGTATCACTCCTCCGGCTGCAATGAAGATCATATCGGGAAACTCTTTTTGAAGATCACGGATAAGGCCGGTTCCTGCCATTGCCGACACAGCTTGCCCGGATGTCAGGATGCGGTCGAATCCCAATTCCTGTATATCCCTCACAGCTTTCCGCGCATCCTTGCACATATCGAAGGCGCGGTGGAAGGTAAGATGCAGTCCATCGGCTTCCTTAGCCATACGCCGGCATACTTCCATATCGACATCCCCATCTGGAGTCAAGGCTCCGAATACGATGCCATTTACACCTAATTGACGGCAAAACTGAATGTTGCGGATCATAACTTTCTGTTCACCCTCCGAGTATACGAAGTCGCCGGAACGGGGGCGGATCAGCACATTTACCTTTATTCCGGGCACTGTCATTGACTCTTCAATCATACCGGCAGAAGGAGTCAATCCCCCCTCGCTTAGCGCGCAGCACAATTCCACTCTGTCTGCTCCGCCATGGGCAGCCGCATACACACTCTCAATATCCCCGGCACATATCTCCAATACCATATCTCTTATCTTACTTATTATTTAATGTCAAATGCTTATAAAATAGGTGCATCAAGTTCGACAATATAGTCTATTTCCTCTGGGTTTTCCTCAATATGCAGCATCACTCCGTCTGAAAGCTTTTCATACTTCACTTTCCTTTCCGTTCCAAACTTTTTAGCGCCTTTCACTTTTGCAGTGGTAGGGACAAAGATATGCTTTGACTCAGGCTTCAGAATATGCACGAAAAGGCGGTCTCCCTTACGTGTCGATGTGCCCCAAGTCTGCGCGGGGAAGTCGCTTCCTTCGGTTGCGTAGATTGTCTCACCGTTCTTATCCATCCATTCTCCAATTTCTTTCAGTCGCTGCAAGGCTGTTGCAGGGAGTTCTCCGTTGGGTTGAGGCCCGATGTTGAGCAGAAGGTTAGCCCCCATTCCCGCAGTATTGACGAGATACTGTATCAAGGTTGGGGTATCCTTATAGTTTTGGTCCATTATCTTATAGCCCCACATTCCGTTCATTGTTTGGCATGTCTCAAGAGGAAGCTTTGAGATCTCTTGCCCGGAGTATCCGGCAGTGTTCTGTCCCGGTATATCGCGTTCGAAGATTTGGATATCCTCTCCTGCAAATGGTGATTGATGATGGTTGTTGCCTACGAGGCATGATGGCTGCAGCTCGTGGATGAGCGCATATTGTTCCGGGAGGTGCCAGTCAAATGGAGTGGCATCTTCGTCGTGGTCCCACCATCCGTCAAACCATATCGCCCCGATGTCACCGTAACGGGTCAGCAGTTCGGTAAGCTGTCCATTCATAAATTTGTAGTATGAATCCCAGTCGGCTTTAGAGGCATCCCGTCCCGTATCGTGTCCTGTCCGCCCCTGTGGATAGTCCGGACGTGTCCAGTCAAGGTGGGAATAATATAGATGGAGCTTTATTCCTTGAGCTTTGCATTCATCGGCTATCTCCTTGAGTATATCGCGTCCGAATGGGGTGGCATCTACTATATTGTAGTCTGACATGTCGGTATCCCACATCGAGAATCCGTCGTGGTGTCGCGAAGTCAGACAGATGTACTTGGCGCCTGAATCTTTGATGGCCTTCACCCAGTCATGGGCATTGAACTTTGAGGGGTAGAATCCCGATGCTGCTTTGGCATATTCTTCAGCTGTCGGCCCATAATTGAGATACCATTCCCCTTGCCCCATCATGCTGTAGATGCCCCAATGCAGGAAGATACCGAAGCGGTTGTCTGAAAATTCTTTTTGTGACTGCTTTATTTCTTCCGTTGGAATATAGTCTGCTGCTGAGGCATAGGAGCCGATGGCTGAGAATAAAAAGGCAATGCTTAGGAGATAATTCTTCATTTTTTCTGGTGTAGATATTCAATGATCATATAGATTACGGCAACAAGGAATGCCCCTGTGATGTCGGCCACCATATCCCAGAATTCAAAGGAGCGTCCGGCGTGCATCGCTCCTTGTAGAAATTCAGTAATGATGCCCACTGCGCATGGAATGTCGGGAGAATAGAACAATATCTTGATATTCTCGGGAAACTTTGGCCATCCCTTTCTCCGCAGTGCGTCGATGATGATGCAAAGGGTAAATCCTCCGAACATTATTCCATGGGCTATCTTGTCGGCACCGGGAAAGAGGGGTATATCGTTATCAGGCAGAGGGTGTGGAGCCAGCGTCAGCCAACATATCGCAAGAAAGCATACCACCGACAATGTCCATGGCGGCAGCTTATCCAGAGTCTTTTTTATCGTTTTCATCGGTTTCATAGTTGTCGTCGTTGTGGTTGTTTTCGGTTTTCCCCTGCGTTCCCCACCCTCTCTGCTATCCCTGCGTGAAAAAAAATCCAATTCCACAAAGATGGAATTGGATTTCATAAGTCTTGCTATTCTCCTGATTAGCGACGGATACCGAGTTCCTTCTTTGCGATGATAGCACGATAGCGGTTGATATCCTTGCGGATCAGGTAGTCGAGAAGGCTACGACGCTGACCTACGAGTGCCTTAAGTGCGCGAGCTGTAGCGTGGTCCTTGTGGTTGTTCTTAAGGTGCTCAGTAAGGTGTTTGATACGGATAGAGAAGAGTGCGATCTGGCTTTCCGGGCTGCCTGTATCGTTCTTGCCCTGACCATACTTCTCGAAAATTTCCTGCTTTTCTTCAGTTGAAAGATGCATTGTGTTGAGAGTTTAAATGATTAAAAATTAAATTGCTGCCTTTCTTTAAAAGGATCTGCTCCAGGGACTCTCCTCCCTCGTGCGGAGCCTCCTTTCGTCAAAAGACGTTGCAAAATTACAAAAAATCCTTCACACCACCAAATTTTCCGGTAACTATTCAGCTATCTTCCTCTGTGATCTCCCATGACCAGCGAAGTAAAGTTCCTTAGTGGGATAGACAGAGTCTTTATTATATTTTTTCAAGGCAATTTAACTTCAATGAGTGGGTGTATGTAGGTGGCGTAGGTCGGTGCCGGAGGGAGCCTGATAGATGCGGAGTCCAAATTCATGGACACAAGCGTATACATAGTCGAAGATGTCAGCCTGTAGGCGTTCGAAGGCTGCCCAAGAGGTGATTTTAGTGAAGAAATATAGTTCCAAGGGGAGACCTTGTGGGGTAGGCTGTAGCTGGCGCACCATGAGGATTACTGCGGGGTCGGGATGCTTCTTAATGATATCGGGATGCGACGTGAGATAGCGGATCAGATATTTACGGAAGAGGGAGAGATTCACTTCCTGGCTGGCATGTTTCAAAGAATGTTCGGTCAGCAATTCTTTTTCCACCAGCCGGTCGATTTCTTCCTTATGCAGGAAGCGTATGGAGTCAAAGTCAATGTAGATGGAACGTGAGACTCGCCTTGCCCCTACTTCACGCATATTTTGATAGTTGCGGAAAGAATCGGTGATGAGAGTATAAGGATGGATGGTGACGATGGAGTTATCCCAGTTGCGTACCTTGACTGTCGTGAGCTTGATACTTTGCACCTCTCCGTTTGCACCCGCTTTGTCGCAGATGATCCAGTCCCCCTTTTTCAACATATTGTTGAGCGTGAGCTGCACACCGGCTACGAATCCCTTGATCGTATCCTGAAACACCAACATCAGAACTGCAGCTGAAGCGCCGAAGCCGGTCAGCACCATAGTTGGTTTCTTGTCGAAAAGTATACTGAGAGATATTATTATCCCTATCAGCGCAAGTATAAGCTTTACAGCTCCTTCTATCACTGTCAGATTGTGCTCAGCTGCCTTGTCACGTTTCTCAAAACCATCGACAGTATTGGAAATCAGTACACAAAGAAGATTGATCACGGCATATACGATATATACCTGTGTAAGCTTCTCAATCAGCACAACGCCCCAAACATGATTGGAGAAAGCCTGTGGCAGCAACCACGCCAATATCAAGGCGGGGGCGAGTTGGGAGAAAGCTTTCATTGCCTTCTCATTCAGGATATCATCATCCCATTCAGTCTCCGTCTTGCGCGTAATGAAATCCATAAGGGGTGTCACAATCCTCACACACAAGAAATATGATGCCAAAGAAATCAGCACAATGATCACCAAAAGGGTAGGGCTGATCAGCGGCTGCGCCGTCTCCGCTCCCATCATCGAGTTCATCCACTCAGTAACCCACTCTCGTAAAGTCATATTAATTTAAAGTATTAAAAGTTAATCATTCAGCACTCGCAGATTTCGGAAATAAATAGCTATTTCCTTCCGAAGTCGGCGGGGATTTCCCCCCATAGTTCGGTTTGCCATTTCATTATCTTCACGGGCCAGGTATGTGATCTGATCCAGACAAGACCTCGTCCTAAAAGCTCAAATAGCTTGGCATTGCGGTCGGTCTGCTTCAGCTGGGTCTTCACCTGTCGGTTGCGTACCCAAGCCAAAGCCGTCTTAGAATCGGAATAGATATTGTGCCATTCATTCCGGCGATGCATCTCAGCCAAAGCATGTACGATAGCGAGAAATTCACCAATATTGTTGGTGCCGTCCTGAAAGGGACCAACCTTGAAGATTTGTCGCCCCGTGGCGAGTTCCACCCCACGATATTCCATAATCCCCGGATTTCCCTGACAGGAAGCATCCACTGCCCACGCATCTTTGTCGATGTCTGGATTAGTCATATATGTTGGGGCATGGGTTGGAACTTGCATTGTGGCACGATGTTCGGATGCAGCTATGAGGAGCGTTCCGAGGTCGGAGGGACTGCCGTCGTCGTCATTTCCTCGAAAGGCTTGGGCAGCCTCCGCAGCCGACGAAAAACTTTTGTATTTCGCCCCCGGAAAATTCAATATCTGCTCCTCGCAGTCACTCCAATTGTCGTAGACCCCCGGCTCCCTACCAACCCAGACTACATAATATTTTGTTTTCATCTTTTTCGTTATTGTCCGTACTCCCACCTCATACTCATCCATAGAGAGCCTGCCACATAGGATTACAATCCTGCTGCTCGCTTTATAAGCATCGGTATCTCATTATTGTTTAAGCATCCGGTGAAGTATTGAGCATTTGCCCCAATGGCATACACTGGCACGAGATTCCCGGCATGATAGGTAGTGGTCCAGCCGATGCCCATATGATAATTCAATATTGAGAAAGCCTTAGCCGTAAATGCATTGAAAGTATGATAAAGCGTCTTCTCATCTTCAGCCCTCTTTGTGATGAAAGTCTCGTCAAAAAGCTCCTTCAGCTCCTTTGTCTCCCTCTCGCTCACAGGCACTACACTCCAAAAACCAAGTTTTTCCTTCAACACGTTCTCCATTTCTTCCCATGTCGGATTCTTGGTTTCCTTACCCCAATTACGTGTCCAATCGGCAAACGCATCCTTTGATATTTTCTGTGCGTCGGCATAAGCTATGTTATATGCCCCGCCATTGCGCCCATACGCCATTGCGCCGGTATCATGGTCGGCTGTCACCAATATCAGCGTCTCTGAAGGATGACGCAGATAGAACTGGTAAGCCACATTTATGGCATCCTGGAAATTCAAGATCTCCTTTATCACTCCGCCACCGTCATTTGCATGGGCAGCCCAGTCAATGTTTCCCCCCTCTATCATCATCAGGAATTTGTCGGGGTTGACGCTTTCAAGTGTATGGAGGCAAGCCTCTGTGATCTGGGCGCAAGTAAGGTATCCGGGAATTGAATCGATGGTATATCCCACCTGGCCTCCACCGGCATTCTCAGGCATAAGCATCACTTTCTGAGGAAATTTGCCACCCTTCTTTTTCATTTCATTGAAGGCAGCATATCCTTCTGCTATCTCATAATTCCCTTTGCGCATCACATTGAGGAATTCCTTGAAAGCTTCTTCTCCGGCTCCATGAAGCTTGAAACCACCTCCGGCCAAAAATGACAGACCGCTTTCAGCTGCCTGAGGAGCAATTGTCTCTTTCATCCCTCGGTTTTCTGCATGAGCATACCAGGCTGCCGGCGTGGCATCATCAGCTTGCACCGTAGTTCCGACTCCTACCGCATACCCGGCATTCATAAAGTCGACGGCAATGCTATTGACAGCTAATGTATCCGGATCCATCCCGATCATTGAGTTCTTAGTCTTGACTCCCGTAGAGAGAGCTGTCCCTGCGGCTGCGGAGTCGGTGATTGGGGAAGAGGCTGAATAAGTGCGGGCTTGCGACGCGACAGGGAATGTCATCATAAGGATAGATTGCTCATTCTTTAGCACATCCCGGTTATAAGCCTCAGTGGCATTGACATGGCCGAGACCCATTCCGTCGCCTATAAAGTAAAATACGTATTTTGCATCATCGGCCATCATAGTGAGCGCAGCGGTAGCCAGCAAGCTCGAAAGCAAGATTCTTTTCATGTCTTATAGATTTCAAATTATTAGCTTTAAGTTTTTCAATTATTCTCTGCGGCGGATCTTGATTGGGATTGCACCCTCCGGGATTGAGTCTACTACGAGCAGGAGATTTCCGCCACCCCCGGCTCCGAGCATTTTCCATGCAAGTGCCCGGTCGCTCCATTTGTCAATATGCTCCTGGACTCCAGGCTGCATCATAGCCGGAAACATGGCTACCTGAGCGTCAAACGAGTCGCGGAATGCTTGTGCAAATCCATGCAGATCTTTATTCATTATGGCGTCCCAGCAGCGTTCGGCAGCCCCGGTCAGAGCCTTCACTTTCTCCGGAGTTACATCCTTTCCCTCTACTACCGAGCATCCTTTCCTGCGTGGGAACATTGGCACTATACATAAATGCTTCTCAAGCCAAGAGAGGATTTCCTCGTCGTGTACAGTCTCAATTTTCTTTGGCCAGTAATAGCCATCGTAGAAATGGCGAGAAAGTCCCGATACGCAGATTCCTATTGCATCCTGTGCTCCTGAAATATGTCCATCATTCTCAGGGTTGTTTTCAAAGCAGAAGAGCAGACGGGCGAGCATCTCCTCGTTATAAGCCGGCAATTCATAGGGCCATATCTTTTTCGCCGCGTTGCGGGTTGAGGTAGACATCCCTCCACGTTCCATAAAGTCATAAGTAGGTTCGATGGAGGCTGTGATAGCCCATCCGGAGCCATGTTCAGATACGTATGGTTGGTCGATCCAAGTTCCGGCTATGTCGATGCGGTAAGGGAGGTTGCACTTCACTTCATTCCGGAGTGCAGTCGTAGAGCGAGCTTTCAGACCCTCTTCCGGCTCACGCTCCAGCACTACATATTCGATACCCCGCTCTTCGCAAAACTTCCGCTTTGTGTCGCTTCCGCCGTCTGAGTTGACCACGAATACATCAGGCTTGAAACGCTCTACCGATTCGATAAAGTCCATCATTCCGCTCCCGGTGTTGATGCATGCATCTGCTACATATCGGATTGCCTTCACCATATAAAGGCGTTCTTTTTCTGAGCAGACTGTCTTCCGGTGTTTCAATTCCTCGATTGTCTTGTCGGAACCGATTCCCACATACACATCGCCGTATTGGGATGCCTCCTTAAAAAAAGCGACGTGCCCCGAATGAAGCATATCGTAGCATCCCGAGACGAACACACGCTTCCTATTTTTATTCTCAACTTTATTCATGTTGCAAAATTAGCAAAAAAAATCCGTAATATTTTGCAGTTTCGTCTAAATGCGCTATTTTTGTGGGAAATTAGACGCAGATGAAACCATACCGCATATTTTCAGCCCAATATAGGCTCTGCAGCCTCGCTGCCTCCATCGCTCTCGGAGCGGTTCTGATCCCTCAGGTATCGCTGGCTCAAGCTATGGGTATCGCAAGTTCTACCGATCCTCTTGCGCCCGGCTATATTTACCGAGCTTCCCATATGCTTTCCACAGGAAACTCTCTCGGTGCCCTCGACCAGACAGCTGCAAGCAAAGACGACTTCGATTTCCTTTCGCCTGATCAAAAGGCTCAGTGGCTCGCCGAAGAGGGGTGTGCCCTCTTCGAGCGCGGAGATGCCACATGCATCGACGTCTTAAATCGGCTTGCCACAGAATATCCTACATCTCCCAAAGCCACTCAGGCCATACTGACGCTCGGCGACTGGTATTGGTATAATTCCGACTGGCATAAAGCAATTGAACATTATGCGAAAGTCGATATCAAGGCTCTGGGGTCTGAGCAACGTTCCCTCTATACCTACCGCAAGGCTCTTGCTTACCTCAGATGTGGTCTTCCTGAAAGCGCCGCCCCACTCATCGCCTCCATTGCCTCCACCCCCGGCTACGAAAGAGCCGCAAAATATTATACAGCCTACATTCATTATCTCGACAAAGATTATGACAAAGCATATGATATGATGCTTGAAGTGGCTGCGAATAGCATGCCACAAACAGTCAACAGCACAGAAAACACTGAGCAGCAACCAGTCAACAATAAATCAGGTCGAGGACGAAGAGGAGCATCTGTCAGCCGCCCTCAACTTGCGCGTCCGCAACGCCAATATGTTTCCGACGGCATCGAGCCTCTATATTATATGGCTCAGATAGAATACATTCGCGGTCAATACGACGATGTGATCGACCATGCAAACACAATTTTTGCAAAGAATCCCGTCGATGAGCTACTTCCGGAACTCCATCGCATTGCCGGTCTAAGCTATTTCAAACAAGGAAATTATGAGACGGCTCGTCCACATCTCGAGGAGTTTGTTGAAGCCGTGGAATATCCCAACGACGATGCCGTCTACGCCCTCGCTGCAATCCAATATGCCGACAATGAGCTGACAGAGGCAGAAAAAAATCTCCGCACGCTCACCGACCGCAACAACGACCTCGCTCAAGGAGCATATCTTTATCTCGGGCAGATAGCCGAACAACGTGGCGATATGAATGCCGCTGCCATGGCATTCGACAAAGCTTCAACAATGTCGTACGACCAAAATGTAGCTGAAACTGCTCTTTACAACCATATAGTGGCCCTTACGAAAGGTGGAAATGCACCCTTTGCAAGCAATATCGTGCGGCTTGAGGAGTTCCTTGCTAAATATCCCGACTCCAGATATGCCTCCGACGTTCAGGAAAGCCTTGCTGCTGCCTATTTCTACGAGCACGATTACACTAAAGCCTTGGCTTCCATCAACAAGGTGCGCAATCCATCTGAAGCAACACTCGCTACAAAGCAGAAAATTCTTTATAAATTAGGCACCAGCGAAATCACTACAGGTGCTTTGGCGCAAGCCATCGACCATCTGGGGGAAGCTGCCGATATGAAGTCGACTGATCCTGCACTCGCCGACGAAGCACGCCTATGGCTCGGTGAGGCTCTGTACGGATCCGGCGAATTTAAAGCTGCGGCAGCTGCCTACACTACATCCCTGCGTGGAACACTTACACCGGAAAACCGCATAACAGCTCGCTACGGACTTGCTTATTCGCTGTTTAAGATGAAAGATTGGAGCGATGCAAGGAAGAACTTCGCCGAAATAGCTGAAAACAGAAGTGCTCCTGCGTCAATTAAGGGCGACGCTATGCTACGCGCAGCCGACTGCCTGCTTTATCTCGGCGAGTATCAGAAAGCAGCCGACTTATTCTTGCGGGCTTCCAGAGAAGGGGCCGGAGATGCCGACTATGCTGCATTCCGCCATGCAGTGGTAGTGGGAGTGACGGAGGGCACTGACTCAAAGATGAAGAAACTCAATGCTTTCTTGAAGGAAAAGCCAAATTCAAAATGGACTTCGGAAGTGCTTCTTGAGGCAGGAAAGACAATGGCTGCATTGGATATGCCCGACAAGGCCGCTCCCTATTTTGAGAGATTGACACGGGAATTCCCAAAAGACAACAAGAGTCGCTCGGGAGCCATTTCGCTCGCACTTGCCTATATGAAACAAGGTGATACTGATAAAGCTAAGACTGCCTATATGGAGATTATCAAGACTTGGCCTACGAGTGAGGAAGCAGCTATCGCCAACGACGATATGCGCCGCATTACAGCCGCCGACGGAAGCCTGAAGGAATATGCCCGTTTCCTTGAAAGTGTCGACGGTGCTCCTCAGATCGATCCAGACGAGATGGATGCCATCACTTTTGAAGCCGCCGAGACTGCATACGCCTCCAACATAAACAATACTGCTCTTCTTGAGCAATACATAAGCGACTTCCCGGATGGCCGCTATCTCGCAAACGCGCTTATGGATCTCGCGGAGGCTGCCGACAATCAAGGGGATGCATCAAAGACACTCATTTATCTCGACAAGCTTCTCTCAATGCGTGGAGACTCCCCGCAAGTGCCGGCAGCTCTCTTCCTTAGAGCTGACTTGCTTGAAAATGCCGGCGACCGGAAAAAGGCTCTTGATAACTACTTAGACCTTGAGAAGAGAGGAGGGGTAGAGTTTGCTCCGGAAGCTATAGCGGGAGTGATGCGCACTACAGCGGATGCCGACCAGCGTACGGAATATGCACGCCGTCTTCTCTCAATGGGAGGCGTAAGCACAGAAGATGCTGAGGAAGCTCGTTTCTATGAAGCTTCCGGAATGCTCCATAGCAGTCAAAGCAATGCCGGGGAAGATGCCTTGAAGAAACTTGCTGCTTCTCCCAACTCCTTGTCAGGAGCCAAAGCTGCCGTTGAATTGGGCGATTGGTATTTGGCGAATGGTGACACTAAAAATGCCCTTTCTGCACTTGAGGCTTTCACCGATGCCGGATCTGTGCATGCATATTGGCTTGCACGTGGCTTTATTTCGCTTGCTGACGCATATCATGCCGATGGCAATGACTATCTTGCAGTGGAATACCTCAAGAGCCTACGTGATAACTATCCGGGCGAGGAAACAGACATCTCTGAGGCGATTGAAGAGCGTATCAAAGAATACTCTAATCAGTGAACAGTGAAAAAACTTCAATAATATATAGAATGAGTAGATTACGACATATCATTGTGGGTGCTGTCTTGGCAGTCGGTATGGGGGCGGCTTCTGCGCAAAATATCACGGAGTCTGTCACAGTAGAAGGCAAGTATACACCCGACATAATACCGGCCGACCGCCTTGCTTTGCTTCCGGCTCCAGTGACTCTGATAGCGCCCGAGTCCCCTATGGCCTACGACCGGAAAGCTGTGATTGCAAATTTCGCTCCGGATGCACTCAACTTGCCGGCGACGGGCTGGAGAGCAAAAAAAGCCTATGACACATCGAAAGGCTACCTTGACCTCTGCCTTGGCAGCTGGCTCAATTCATCGCTCTCAGCAGGATTCAATGCCATCAACAGTCAAGAGACTCAGCTCAATGTCTACCTCCAGCATAACTCCACATCTCTGTGGCAAGCCTGGCAAGCTGATCCGGCTGTCAACACTCCTGCCGCCGACAAACGCTTCCGCTACGACGAGACTATCGGGGCTGACCTCCGAAAAAACGTATATAATGCCGGCACTCTGCATGCCGGCTTGCAATACCACCTCGGACATTTCAATTATTATGGCACTAATCACGGGACAGAAGTAGATGGACATTTTAATGCCCCTACACAGACTCTCAACGATCTTTACGCAAATGTAGAGTGGACAGGGGCCGCACTCGGACGATTGATCTATTCTGCCAATGCCGACGTAAGGCATTTCGGCTATAGAGCTATGTATTTACCTTCCATCGATGGTTTTGCCAAGACAAATGGAAATCGGGAGACGGTTGTAAATGTCGGAGGCAACGTTAAATATGCTCTTAGCGACGATGCTGGCAATGGCTCATCCATTGGCGCCGACTTGCTCTATTCAGGGGTAATCAACTCAATAGGAGCCAATGTCAATCGAGTGCAGGTGATCCCGGCATATACTCTTACAGAAAGGAATTATACTTTGCGTCTTGGTGCTAATTTGGCAATTGTAGGAGATGCAGAAAAAACGAGATTTCGTATTGCCCCGGATGTGAATTTTTCAACCCGCAAAGGTATCTCGGCATTCTCGGCTTCGTTAGGTGGAGGCACTGATATGCGCACTCTTGCATGGATGCACTCTATGGACTATTATGCTAATCCGGGCTACGGTTGTTATCAAGCCGCATATTCGCCGCTTGATATAAGACTCGCTTTCCAATTGAATCCCGGAGGAAGATGGACATTGGGAATAGAAGGCGACTGGCGCACTACCCTTGACGAAAGTTTTGGTGGGCTATATCAGGCTCTTCTGAATGGTGATCTTAATTCCTACGGAAAATATCCCGAAAATGGCAAGATTCATGGTTTTCGTATTGTTGCCAATGCTGCCTACGAATTCAGCCGCTTCTTTGGAGTGGATGGAAAGATAGCATGGCAGCCGCAAGAGGGTTCGAAAGGATACCTGAACGGCTTCGACCGGCCGGCTTTTACTGCCGACTTTTCGGTTAAGTCACGCCCGATGGATAGACTTTCCATCAGTCTTGATTATAGGCTTCGCGCTAAACGTCAGTTGAGTCTATCCCGGATCAGTCGACTCGACCTATCGGCCGACTATAGGATTACCGACAAAATCAGTGTTGGTGCAGAGCTCGATAATCTGCTCAACCGTCATGATGAAATTTTGCCCGCCCTCCCCCTCGAAGGCTTAAATGCCGCTGCATTCTTTCAGATTGCTTTCTAATGCAACTGAAAGCGAGTATGATTTGTTAATGCTATAGCTGTTTTATGCTTAAAATTGAAAGGAAAGATGAAGGATAAAAAGAATAAAGAGGAAAAAGCGGTCACTCTCGAATACACTAATGAGGATGACCGTGCCTATGGACTCGCAGGGATGGCTATCTCAATTGCTGCCCTCGATGCTTTCGACCGTGTTGCCGAGGTGAATCTTGATGGCGATGATGACACTATGGTGGAGTTCTCTAATGAATATTATTTCTCAGGGAGTCCATCCATTTCGCCCAAAACCACTTGGGACAATCTCGTACACAATTTCCATATCACTGCCTCGATGGTGATCAGCAATGTGATGTCACGCTCTATGGTGCGTATGCACCGCGATGTGCCGATGGATGTGCTTGGTGAGATCCACAATGAGATCCTTCGTGAAGGACGCGACAGTTGTGGGCTCGAAGACGATGAAATTGATGCTCTTTTCAACCGCACTCTCAGCTATTCCCGCAGGATATTCGCAAATCCACGGCTGCATCCTGCCATAGATGAGTTTGCCCGTATCATATCACGCCGACGCACACTCAGTGGCAACGAGATTCGCGACGAACTGCGCTTGTTGCAAATCATTTGATTATGTAGGGACGCACGCTTCGTGCGTCCTTCGTAGTAAATCGGAAAAATGGAAAATCATAAGTGTCTGACGCTGGCAGAGATGCAGCAGAAAGTGGATTGCTGGATCAAAGATATAGGTAAAGGTTACTTTCCTCCCCTTGCAAATATGGCTATCCTTACCGAGGAAGTGGGTGAGTTGGCTCGGGTAATAGTGCGCAATTTCGGTCCTCAAGTAGCTAAGGAAAGCGACTTAGACCGAAATCTTGAAGAGGAACTCGCCGACGTTCTCTGGGTAGTCACCTGCCTTGCCAATCAGACCGGTATTGACCTTACCGAAGCTTTCCACAAGACTCTCCAAAAAAAGACTAAGCGAGACAAAAATCGCTTTGCCCAATGATAAATTATTAATCGTCAATCATGGTTCCCATGATTAACCCTCCAAAAAACCTAACACCCAAAATGGAAAAGAATGCAATTATCGAATGTGTCCCCAATTTCAGTGAGGGACGCGACAAAGCAAAAATAAAGGAAATCACTGATGCTATCCGGAGCGTAGAGGGAATCAGCCTTCTCGACGTGGATCCCGGAGAAGCTACCAACCGTACTGTAGTGACCTTCGTAGGTGCACCCGATGCTGTCGTGGAAGCTGCTTTCCAAGGAATCAAGAAAGCTGCGGAAGTGATTGACATGACCACCCACCATGGGGCTCATCCTCGTATGGGGGCTACTGATGTCTGCCCCCTCATCCCTGTCGCTGGAATCACTCTTGAAGAATGTGCCGGACTTGCTCGCAAACTTGCCGAGCGGGTTGCTACAGAATTGAATATCCCTACTTATTGCTATGAGGCTGCTGCCTTCCGTCCCGAACGCAAGAATCTTGCCGTTTGTCGCGAAGGTGAGTATGAGGCTCTCCCAAATAAGATGGGTTCAGAGGAAAAAGGCCCCGACTTCGGCAACCGCCCGTATGACGCTGAGGTGGCTAAGACTGGTGCTACTACAATTGGCGCACGCGACTTCCTGATTGCTGTAAATTTCAACCTTAACACTACTTCTACACGCCGTGCTAATGCCATCGCATTTGATGTTCGTGAGAAGGGTCGCCCAATGCGTGAAGGTGGCAAGGTGACAGGAAAACCGATGAAGGATGAGAACGGCAAAGCTATTATGATTCCCGGTACTCTGAAAGGTACTAAAGCCATAGGATGGTATATCGACGAGTATGGAATCGCTCAGGTGTCAATGAACATCACAGATATCGCACAAGTGCCGCTTCACGAGGCTTTTGATGAAGTTTGCCGTAAGGCTGATGCGCGTGGCGTGAGAGTGACTGGCACTGAGATTGTAGGTCTTGTGCCAAAGCGTACTCTGATAGACGCTGGAAAGCACTTCCTGCGTAAGCAGCAACGCAGTGTAGGTATCCCTGAAAGCGAGATAATACGCATTGCCATCAAGTCAATGGGACTCGACCAACTCACTCCTTTCGATCCGAAGCAGAAAGTGATAGAATATATGATTGAGGATGACTCTGCTAAAAAACTCGTCGACCTTACTGCCAAGGGTTTTGCAGAGGAGACCGCTTCTGAATCTCCGGCTCCCGGCGGTGGCAGCATCTCTGCATATATGGGTGCCTTAGGGGCAGCTCTTGGAACAATGGTGGCAAATCTTTCTGCCCACAAGGCAGCTTACGACGACCGTTGGGAAGAATTCTCAGATGCAGCTGAGATTGGTCAGCATCTGATGGATGAACTCCTCCACCTCGTAGATGAGGATACCGTAGCATTCAACCGTATCATGGCTGTATTCTCCATGCCTAAGAAGACCGAAGAGGAGAAAGCCGCTCGTGCTGCAGCTTTGGAAGAGGCAACTCTATATGCTACACAAGTGCCTCTGAAGACTATGAAGAAGGCTTATGAGGTGTTTGATTTGGTAGAAAATATGGCTGCTGACGGAAATCCATCTTCTGTGACAGATGCCGGCGTAGGGGCTTTGGCAGCCAGGGCAGCAGTGCGTGGAGCCGGGCTTAACGTCCGTATCAATGCTGCCGGCCTTAAAGACCGCCAGATGGCAGATTCCCTCGTAGCCGAGGCAGCCGAACTCGAACGCCTCGCTGAAGAACGCGAATCCTCCATCCTCAAAATAGTCTCCGACAAAATCAAATGAAACCAATTCGCGTAAATCTCCTCGTGAAGATTCTGATTGCCATTGCACTCGGTATCGCTGCAGGCAATTTCTTCCCGGTCTGGGCGGGCAGAGTCTTCATGACTTTCAATGCTATTTTCAGCCAGTTCTTGGGATTCCTCATCCCACTTATCATTTTAGGCTTCGTAGCTCCCGCTATTGCCGAAATAGGTAAGAATGCCGGCAAGATGCTTGTGTGGACTGCTCTGATTGCTTACGTGGCTACTCTGATGTCAGGCTTCTTGAGCTACGGGGTAGGGGAGGCTATTTTCCCTCGCCTCGTGTCTCCCGACAATCTGAAGGGTATCACGGAAGGCCACGATCTTCAACCATTCTTCACCATTGAAATGCCCCCTCTCATGGGAGTTATGACCGCGTTGGTGACTGCTTTCACAGTAGGTATATGCCTTTCCCGCATGAAAGGGGAAACTCTGAAAAAATGCCTTGTTGAGTTCCGTGATATTGTGCAGATGACAATTGCAGGGGCTATCATTCCCTTGCTTCCGATATATATCTTCGGAATATTCCTCAATATGACTGTCTCAGGGCAGGTAATGGGCATTCTGACGGCTTTTGCAAGGATAATTGGGGTTATATTCGCCCTGCACATTTTCTTGCTTATTTTCCAGTATTGCATAGCTGCCCTGTTTGTGAAGCGCAATCCATTTAAGTTGCTATGGACGATGTTGCCGGCCTACTTCACTGCTTTGGGCACTCAATCATCAGCCGCGACGATTCCTGTTACACTCCGCCAGGCAATCAAGATGGGAGTCTCCGAAGAAGTGGCGGGTTTTGTAGTTCCGCTGTGCGCGACAATTCATATGTCGGGCAGTGTGATGAAGATCGTTTGCTGTGCTTTGGCGCTCATGATCATGCAAGGGCATCCCTATGATATTGGGATGATGTCAGGATTCATCTGTATGTTGGGAGTATCCATTGTAGCCGCTCCTGGCGTCCCTGGAGGTGCGATTATGGCATCATTAGGTATATTGGCAAGCATCTTGGGCTTCTCTGAAGGGGATCAAGCCCTTATGATTGCCCTATATATTGCCATGGATAGCTTCGGCACGGCCTGCAACGTGACCGGCGACGGCTTCATAGCCCTCATAATTGATAAATTCTTCGGCAAGAAAAAATAGCGAAAAATCTAAAGCAGCCATAATAAAGGGAGGAGCTTTTTTACGGCTCCTCCCTTTTTCAATATATGGAATAGTTATTTCTTCAAAAGTGTACGTCCCTTCTCAATAGCTTGCTGATTGACCGGGATAAGCTTATGATGCCGCTCCGGCAGAGATTTCTTCAAGCCTTTGACTACATTCTCCATTGGAATTTTATACTCCATAGCTTCCAATAGCGCACCCATGATGATCATGTTGTAGGCTTTTGTATTGCCAAGTTCAAGGGCAGCATCCATGGCATTGATGGGATGTATGCTGATGTCTGTGCGCTCCGGATGTTTGTGGATGCCGTTGGTATCATAGATCAAGATACCGCCGGTCTTCACTCTTGGGCCGAATTTATCGAGACTCTGCTGGTTGAGGGCAATTACAATGTCGTAGGTGTCAAGCACCGGAGATGAGATCCTCTCATCGCTGAGGATGACAGTGACGTTGGCTGTGCCACCACGCTGTTCAGGACCGTATGAAGGCATCCAGGTCACTTCCTTATCGTCCATAAGTCCGGAATAAGCAAGGATCTTACCCATCGAAAGGACTCCCTGTCCTCCGAAACCGGCAGCTATAATTTCTGTTTTCATATCTTTATAATTGAGAATTGAGAATTGAGAATTGAGAATTTAGAGTTACTGATACTTAGTAGGGTTGATAGATTCTAAATC
>CAMWLX010000008.1 GCA_947175225.1 uncultured Porphyromonadaceae bacterium | reverse complement strand
ATTGGGGACAGTCGCCCTGATCGGCTCGGCGCCGAACGCCAAGGCCGACGAGCCGAGCACCGGCCACACCACCGAGGTGACTCCCGGAGACTGGGATGATGATGACCCTAAGCTGAACTTCAACTTCCAGGACATCCCCATTGCAAAATACACCGGCCTGAAGCTCTACCTGAGCTGCGGCCTTCCGGCTGCGCAGGTGCTATACACCACCGACAGCAAGGCGACGCAGACAGACGAGTCGGCATGGACTGTATACACGGAGCCTCTTGAACTGACAGAAGACTGCACTGTGCGTTTCTTCGCACGCTGCGAGGGCTACAACGACTCAGACATCCAGGAATACGTCTTTGTGTATGCCGACCATCAGGCAGCGGCACCGACTGTGGCTCCGGACATGGAGAGGAAAAACATCGTGATGGTCAGCGACACCCCCGACGCCACGATCCGCTACACATTTGACGGCACCGATCCCGAAGAGTCCAGCACAGTATACGACGGCCCCGTTGCCATAGTTGCCAACGGCCTGTTCAAGGCGAGGTCCTTCGCCGGCGACCTGTTCCCCTCTAGTGTCACAGAGTATGCAGTCGACTTCCTGCAGGCCGTGACTCCTACGGTATCCTTCGAGAGCAAGCACCTTGTGCTTACAAGCGAGGATGCCTCCTCAAAGATCCACTATACTCTCGGGGATGCTCCTGTCTCCGATACAGAGGCCTGGACATCATACACCGCACCACTGGCTCTGACTGAGGACTGCACCGTAAGGTATTACGCAAGCCGCGATGGTTACCATGACTCGGAAGTTGGCTTATTCACCTTCTTCTACACCTCCTATCAGGTGGCCGCCCCGGTACTTACCTCCGATGCTGAGGGGACTCATGTGGTTATGGAGTGCGAAACGGAAGGGGCTGCTATCCACTACACCACCGATGGCACAGAGCCGACAACCGAGAGCGCACTCTACACTGCCCCGGTGGAGATTGTAGGTAACGGCACTTTCCGTGCGCGTGCTTTTGTCGAGGGCCTTTTCGACTCAAACACAGTAGACTTCATCGTGATGAACCTCGCCGTGCCAAGTCCCACTGCAGTATTCGAGAACAAGGCGCTCGTGCTTTCATGCTCCGACCCGAAGGCTGAGATCAAATATACGTTTGATACAGAAGCAACCCCGGACAACGCCGAAGCATGGCAGACCTACAGCAGTCCGCTTGCGCTTACCGAGAACTGCATAGTACGTTTCTTCGGATGCCGCGACAATTTCAATAATTCCGACATCCAGAGCTTCACTTTTGTATATTCCAACTACCGTGTGGCAGACCCGACCATCGAGCGCAATGCCGAAGGCACCCACATAGTGATGGAAAGCTCGACACCGGGTGCGACCATCTATTATACAACAGATGGCTCAGAGCCAACCGTAAACAGCGCTGTCTACACAGAGCCGGTGTTGATCGAAGGGAACTTCACATTCAGCGCCCTGGCAGTGGCAGAGGGTCTCTTCGATTCGAAGGTGAACCGCTACGTTGTCTCCAACATGGCTGTTCCGGTTCCGTTCGCTAACTTTGAGAACCTAATGATGGTGATGACCTGTGCTGACGAAAATGCCCGGATCTGGTTTACTATCAACCCCGATGCCACTGTCGATGACATCTCCGGATGGACACTCTACACAGCGCCCTTCCAGATGAGCGGTGACTGCACGCTCCGCTTCTTCTCACGCCGCGAGAACTTCAACGACTCCGATATCGAGAGCCTGACTTTCGTCTATTCTGCTTACCAGGCACAGGTCCCCACTATCGAACGCAACGATCAGGGTACACACATAGAGATGTCGACCGCTGTAGAGGGAGGAAAGATCCACTACACCACCGACGGCAGCGACCCGACCATCTACAACGACCTTTATGAGAAACCTGTCCGCATACAGGAAGGCGCAGTCTACCGTGCCCGTGTATTCGCTGACAATATGTATGCATCCGAAATCTCGGAATATATCATCGGCAGCGACAAGCTTGCAGTGCCCACCGCTTCCTTCGAGAAGTTCACACTCGTGCTATCTACCTCTGACGAGGGGGCAAGCATCTGGTATACCACCGACCCCGATCTCAGTCTTGACAACGTTGAGGCATGGACACTCTATGAGGCACCCATCGAACTTGGCGAAGACTGCACCTACCGCTTCTTCGCAGGCGATGATGACGCCAACGCCTCCGATGTACAGTCATTTGTATTCCAGAAATCTGATTGGCAGGTGGCGGTACCCACTATCGAACGCAACGAAGCAGGCACGCACATCGTGATGGAATGTCCGAGCGAAGGCGCTGAAATCCGCTACACTGCTGACGGCAGCGAGCCAACCGCACAGAGCACACTCTACTCAGAGCCTGTGGAAATCATTTGCAATGGCACATTCCGTGCACGCGCATTCAAAGAGGGTATGTATGACTCTGAGGTGACCGACTTCACAGTTGCCAACATGGCTGTCCCGGTGGCTTACGCATCGTTCGAGAACAAGATGCTTACACTCACTTGCGCCGATCCCGAAGCCGAGATATGGTATACAAACGATGATGACGCAGTGCCCGAAGAATCGGAAAGCTGGGAACTCTACAACGCTCCACTGTTGCTCACAGAAAATTGCTACGTACACTTCTTCACGCGCCGCGAAAACTTCAACGACTCCGACATTGAGACATTCGTATTCCTGCGCGTCAACTATACAGTTGCTGCTCCTCAGATTGAGCGAGATGAGGATGGACGCTCAGTGGTCATGACTACTGCGACCGAGGGTGCCGAGATTCGCTATACAACCGACGGCTCAGAGCCAACAGAAGAAAGCGAACTTTACGCCGGCCCTGTATTTATCACGCAGAACTGCACTTTCCGTGCCCGTGCATTTGCTGAAGGACTCTTCGACTCAGAAGTAAGCGAATTCACCGTATCTAATATGATGATGATGATGCCTCACGCTTCGTATGAGAACCTCCTTCTCTCACTCTCTGTATGGGATGAATCAGGATCCATCTGGTATACATTTGATCAGGAAGCTACTCCTGAGGATGCTGATGCCTGGACCCTCTATACGGAGCCACTCGTCCTTGAATCCGACTGCACTGTGCGTTTCTTCGCTCGCCGTATAGGTTTCCTCGACTCCCAGATCGCAACGTATGACTTTGTATACGCAGACTGGCAGGTTGCAGCCCCGGAGATCACAGAAGACTCCGAGAGCAACACTGTAGTGATATCGTGCCAGACAGAAGGGGCAGAGATCCGCTACACCCTCGACGGCACAGAACCGACAGGGGAGAGTGCCCTCTACACCGAGCCGATCGAGATGACCAGCGGCATGATAGTACGTGCGCGGGCATATGCATATGGGCTCTTCGGGTCAGAAATAAGTGAACTCACTGTAGGAGACATCAGCGGTGTCGAGACAGTAGTTGTCGACGGCATCAAGGTATGCAAGGAAGGTGGCGAGATTGTGGTTTACTCCGATAAGGACATCACTCTTCCGGTCTACACAATGGATGGCCGCGTAGTCAGGACAGTCAATGCCGTAGCCGGACGCAATGTCATCGGCGAGCTTGACAGCAACATCTACATCATTGGCAACGTCAGGATCAAGCTTTGATCTGATGCCGAACATCAAATAATCAAAGGCTCCTGCACTCTCCGAAGTGCAGGAGTTTTTTGATTATTGCCAATTCTAATTATTACTTATATACAAAAGCGCCCCGCTTCATCCGAAGCAAGGCGCTTTTGTGGGTTTCATAGTATTTTACTTGTTTTGATTAAGGTGTTTTTGTGTAGATTAAGGGTCTTGTGTCTTTCAAGTATTCGATTAAGGCGCTGTGTGTTTTCCAAGGTATTCGTGTGCAATATAGCTTATAGTGTGTATCGTGTATATCGTGTAATGTGTTTTCCTATTTTGGGCATCCGTAAAGAATTCTAAATTCTAAATTCAAAATTCTAAATTCTCAATTAATATGCGAAGTCCGCCAACTGCTCGCGGAGTCTCTTGCGGGCGAAGAAGATGCGGCTCTTGACAGTCCCGACGGGGAGGTCAAGCTCCTCAGCGATCTCGCTGTACTTGTATCCTGCCACATGCATGTTGAACGGGATGCGGAACTCATCGCTGAACTCGTTGATAAGTGCAGTGATCTCCTTCACTGAGAGACTGCCTTCCGGAGTCTCGAGTGCAGATTCCTGTGAAGTGTTGATGTGGTAGAGATCGTCTGTGGTGTCGACGATAGTGGCCTGACGCACATTGCGGCGGTAGTTGTTGATGAAAATGTTGCGCATGATTGTCATGACCCAACCCTTGAAATTTGAATCGGAGGTGAACTTCTCCTCATTGTCGAGAGCCTTGAGTGTAGTGTCCTGGAGGAGGTCAGCAGCCTGCTCGCGGTCAGAAGTGAGCTGGTAAGCAAAGCTCATGAGGTTTGCCTGGAGGTTGAGGAGGTTTGTGCGGAATGAATTGTTGGATGCCATAATGTTGTCGTTTTTATGTTGAGCCTGCTTTCGCAAATTCAAGGGTTGTTAAAAAAATTAAAAGTTTAAAAGAACTTGTCTTTGTCTGTATAACGTTAGCACTTTTTTAAATGTTTCGACAAATTTTTGCAACAAGTGCAACAATGGCTAAACAATTTTGTAATACGCTAAGGATAAGCGCATTACGGCGGATTAAATTAATATATCATTATTGAAACAGCATGAAATAAGCCTGCAACAATTCTGAAATAAAATAGTTCACTCGTCACTTAAACAAACGATTTTCAAAACATTGAGTCTACGAAGCAACTTCATAAAATTTTTGACATAATGAAAGCCTGGAAATCATTCTTCCAGGCTTTATCCGAACTGTTATTTACGTCTTGCTTTTATTGCATATTTTCGGAAAGTAAACTTTTTGTATCATCCCGCAGGGTCCGCCTACATTGTGACTTTCTTAGAAGAAGAGGAAACGCTTATGTTTCTTTTTCTTCTTTTTGGCTTTTTCTTTTTTTGCTGTGTGGGATGAAATCGTAGATTCAGGGTCCTCGATGAGTCCCTCTTTTATCAGCTGCAGGGAGTCGGCTGCACTCAGTCCGGTATCAGTCAAAGCATCGAACCCTGCGGGCTTCGCTATCTGCAACTTGGCAAAGCGGGAGTTGCGGACACCACGTTTAAAGACATTTTCTATCTGATCTACGAGATTAATACGCGCATTAGTGACTATGTTGGTGCTTTCGATGACTGTATTTTCATTAAATTTAGCACCACCAAACCTCACCTTGTATTTCTTGGGATTTCCCTTTACTGTGATGCCAAACTTGAAGGGTATCGGCGATTTCAATACTGCAAGATGATAGTCAAAGTCCATATCGAGGTTATTGTAGCCGTATATTCCCAACCTATAGCGGTCAATGTCGAATGTAAAAGGATATACCCGCATCAATCCGTCGGCTACCGTCATCTCCACATTCAAGCTATGGATAGTGTTGTCTGCCTTATTCTTGAATCCGAGCCATTTGCCTAAAGTGCGGTATTTTTCCGGGTCAATGAAAGCAAGATTGTCGCCCGTGATCTTTATGGCTGCATTCAAAGAAGGAAGCGAGATATTCATTCCGGAATCAATGCGGCAAGTTGCGGCGATATCCGCGCCTATATAGCCGGAAAAGTCATGCATCAAGGGGGTAATGGAATCTATTGCCGGCACGAGCTTGACAAACTTTGCGATATTGAAATCCTTGACATCCAATCCGAATCCGAAATGCATCTCAGTTGCCTTTGGAGCCGAATAAAGGGCTGAAAGCGACAGGTTGCCTACATCGGAATTCGTCTTCATATCATGGATGCTTATGCCGCCATCGTAGATGAGAAAATCTCCTCCCATATTGAGCAAATCAACATCGCTATATAGCAAGTGATTTGCGTTAAGCCGGAGATTGGCATCGATATTGACAGGGATAAGGACGGGAGAGGATCTTCCCGGGCCTTTCTTCGACAATGCATTGAGCTTCGACTGCAACGAGGCATCATCTTCAGCTTTCAATTCTTTAATTTTACCTTGCTTCCTGTCTGAAACGTAGGATGCTCCGGTAAATATAGAAGCGGCTATCTCATTGATGTCGATAGTGTCGCTCAGCAATGAGAAATTTCCTTTAAGATCGTTATGAACTCCAGCCGTAAGGGCGCGACTGACATTGGAGATGCGCCCGGACATTACGATGTCTGAACGTCCTGCATCCACTGAGATATTTGAGATATTGACGGTGTCATTATTGAAAGTCAGAGCCACTGTCGATATCCTTGTCTGAAGAGGGAAAAGCGGGGTGAGGAGGCGTGCATTGTTTGAATTGACAGATCCTTCCAGTTTCCACTCATTGAGGAATCTACGGAATTGAGGAGTCAGATTCCATACCAATACTTCCTCATCTCCGGCACCGACATCGCCATAGACCCTTTTGGTCTTTTTCCGATGGGTCCTCTTGTAGATGACATATTTATAGACATCTTTAGGCGCAATATAAGAAAACTCCGTATGCTTAGTCCGACTTGTCCGACTTGTATGATTTGTCTGACTCGGCAGCTTTCCTTTTAATAGCGAGGCTTTCACCTTTGTATCATGCAAAAGCACTCGATCTGAAAGTGAACCTGCTGAGACATCCCCGATATTAAGATCAGCCAATATCTCAGGTAGCTTTCCACTTCCTTTTATCTCTTTCAAGCTGACTTTGCCTGCAATGTCTTGTATGCGTGCGCCCGCACTGTCAGTAATGGAAGTGATATTGAATCGACCTACCTTCAAATTGCCCAATACCGGCACCATTAAAGTCGTGTCGCCCTTATTACGCCCGGAAGCATCCATCCCGGCCTCCAAATTGATGGCACCTAATGCCAAGTCAACTCCACTTACAAGGATGGTAGCCGTGTCCACAGCAATTTTGGTCTTCAACAGTGGCATATTATTGACTATGCGGTTTGAATCAAAGTCGATCTTTGCCTGACCAATCTCTACCATCTTGCTTGTATCTGCCGACAAGAAATAGACATCCTTGGCAATTATCGATCCGTCTGCCACAAGGCGATGCATATGTTGCGGGGTGAACATTGAAATTCTTCCTTTAGCCTTCAAGTCAGCCGAAATGACTGCGGCAAGATAACCGGATACTTTTTCCAACACGATAGGAGGAAGGTCGCGTAAATCAACATTTCCTTCAACTTTGGCATCGAATGAAGGGTCGGACATAGGAGTGGCCACAAGTGCAGACACTTCAAGCTGAGTGCCCGGACCGGCTACCGTAGCTCGCTGTAGCTCTATAGTGGTCAGATCGGGCTGATTAGTCACAGTATTAATTGTCATATCCAATGCCAAATCTTTCAAGTGCGCTTGCCCATAATCTAATGTCGCCAAAGGGACAGACACGTTGATTTTTGCTGTGGGCAGCGTGTCGGTGGCAAGATTCATCGGCTCGAGGAGTTCAAATCGTCCTGATATTGTGGCATCGGTAGCGAAATAAGGTGCGTAAAGACGGTGTTCCTGACAGATTGAATCAGGCAATAGAGTGAGAATGTCGGTAATTGCTACCGGCTCCAAAACTAAGTTTGCTTTCCTTGCAATGGGACTCTTTGTCAAGTCGATCTCTCCCGAAACGACAGCTTTTATAAATGCTCCTCGCAATTCCATCGCATCCATCGCTACAATACCCGGCTTTGAAGGATCCCAATAAACCTTACCGTTGACTCCAAAATTTATCTGATCAAGGTTAGTAATCAAAGTAGCTTTGGTAGAGGAGACATTGCCGTTGATTTTCAATCGATATGTCGGCTGTTCGTCACCATCGACTGCAGCATCCGTCAGCAAAAGAACAGAAGCGGATGTAGAATCAGCGGCATTATAGAATCTGATTTCCTTGGGCTGCTCAATGGCAAAACGATCAATGCGGAATCCGGGTATCTTCTTTTTAGAAGACTTTGTCGTGTCGGTTGGGAGTGCTAATATGTCGTAGTTGGCTTTTCCATCATGTGCAATTACAAGATTCACACCCAATCCCCGCAAGACTACATTGTGCATAGACAATTCATTATCTACAATAAGCCGCTTGATATCCAACGAGCCTGACATATAGTCGAGTTTCAGCAAGGAGTCGGCATAATTAGGCATCAATCCTTTTTGCTCTATGGTCAGGGAGTCAAATGCATGGGATATTACGTAAAGATTCTCTATCTCAACTCCAAGTATCGGAAAATGAGGATGAAATCCAAGTTTTATCTTCCCCAATTTCACATGGCCGTCGACATAATCATTGGCTATCTTCTCGATTATCGGGGCGAGACGGTCAGAATCAATAAATTTGACGGCACAAAAGAGCAATACACCCCCAAGCACCACGACCGACAACAGTGTCCAGCCGCATGCCTTTAATATCTTCACGAAAAGATTACCTTTCTTACTCCTGCTATCACTCTCGTCCATGGCTTATATTTACAATATTTTACAAAATTACAAAACACAATCGAAATCCGCAAGTGTTAAATTATTCAATTTACGCCAAAATTAATATTATTTTACAAACTATCGGGCGGTCATAGTGTTATAGCGATATAAAACCAAAGAGTATTGTCCTCTTTTATTCATGCCGAAGCCATCGTAGCAATAGGATCTCTGATGCATGCGTACGGGAGCGTTTAATATATAGAGAGTTTTTATCTATTGTTTTATTATCAAAATCTTAATTACTATGAACGATGCTAATTATCGCTTCGGCGACGCTAAGAGCGAGGCTTTTGGCACAGATGCAATGCTTAAACAGGCTCCTGTAGAGAAAATCCCTGACGGACCTACAATCCCTGAAGTAGCTTATGAGATGGTGAAGGACGAGACATTTGCCCAGACCCAACCTCGACTAAACCTTGCCACATTCGTGACTACCTACATGGATGACTATGCTACAAAGCTAATGAATGAGGCAATCAACATCAACTATATTGACGAGACAGAATATCCGCGTGTAGCTGTGATGTGCCAGAAGTGTATCAACATTGTGGCTAATCTTTGGAACACTCCGGAGACCAACAAGTGGAAAGCAGGTGCGCTTGCTATTGGATCATCTGAGGCTTGTATGCTTGGTGCTTTGGCAGCCCTCAAGAGATGGAAAGATCGCCGCAAGAAAGCAGGGAAACCTTACGATAAGCCAAACCTTGTGATGTCGACAGGTTATCAGGTAGTATGGGAAAAATTCTGTAACTTCTGGGACGTTGAGATGCGTCTTGTCCCATTGACAACTGAACATCCTACTCTCGACGTAGACGCTGCCATCAAGCTTTGCGATGAGAATACGATCTGCGTAGTTCCTATCCAGGGTGTCACTTGGACCGGACTTAATGATGACGTTGAGGCTCTTGATGCAGCCCTCGACAAATTCAATGCTGAGACCGGCAATGAGGTATGTATCCACATTGACGCTGCCTCCGGTGGCTTTATCCTTCCGTTCCTATTCCCTGAAAAGAAATGGGATTTCCGCCTGAAATGGGTATTGAGTATCAGCACATCAGGCCACAAGTTTGGTCTTGTATATCCGGGTCTTGGCTGGGTAGTATGGAAAGACAAGAAGTATCTGCCAGACGACATGGCATTCACGGTAGACTATCTTGGTGCAGAAGTAACTCAAGTTGGTCTTAACTATTCACGTCCTGCTGCACAGATCCTTGGACAGTATTATCAATTCATCCGCTTGGGATTTGAAGGATATAAGAACATCCAGTTCAACTCATTGATGGTAGCCCGTTACCTCAAAGAGCAGGTAGCCGCAATGGAGCCGTTTATGCCTTATGCTGATGAGGAACTTCCTAACCCGATCTTCGTATGGCGCATGAAGCCTGAATTCCAGGCAAGTGCAAAGTGGACTCTCTACGACCTGCAGGATAAACTTGCTCAGAAGGGTTGGATGGTGCCTGCATATGCAATGCCAAAGAATATCGAGGATATGGTAGTGATGCGTGTGCTCTGCAAGCAGGGATTCAGCCGCGATATGGCCGACCAGCTTCTGTCAGACATCCAGTTTGCAGTCAATGAGCTTAACCAGCTTGAATATCCTACTACAACGCGCATAGCGATGGAGAAGAATATTCCGCTGAAGACCACTATGTTTAATCATACCGGCAAATAGTTTAGAAAGTTTATACCGTTTAAGGGTTTAGGTGTTTTTATGATCATCCTGGACACCTAAACCCTTAAACTTCATAAACACCCTAAACTTCATAAATTTAAGGCTAAGATACTATGGAAAAGACAATTACTAAATCGCAGATTAAGCAGGCTGCTCAGGAGGCTTATGAGGCATCAAAGGATATCAAGGGAGGTCTGAATGCCCATTATATCCCATATCTTGCCAATATCAATCCGGATCTCTTCGGCGTAAGCGTAACTCTTACTGACGGCACTTGCTACAATTTCGGCGATACGGAATATAAGTTCGGCATCGAATCTGTGTCAAAAGTTCCGACTGCGATCCTTGCAATGATCCAACACACTCCGGCAGGGGTATTGAAGCAGATTGGTGCAGATGCCACGGGGCTTCCGTTTAATTCAATCTATGCTATTCTATTGGAAAATGATCATCCTTCCACTCCTCTTGTCAATGCCGGTGCTATTTCGGCTTGCTCTATGGTAGCTCCTCAGGGTGATTCGGAAGACAAATGGAAAGCCATCACTGAAAATATCACAGCTCTTTGCGGCTCAGCTCCCGAACTTATCGACGAACTTTACGAAAGCGAGACTGCCACCAATTTCAACAACCGTGCTATTTCTTGGCTATTGAAAAACTACAACCGTATTTATGACGATGTAGACATGAGCCTTGATTTATATACGCGCCAGTGTTCTCTCGGCATCACTTCTTCGCAATTGGCAATTATGGGAGCTACAATCGCCAACGGAGGATTGAACCCTGTGACCAAGAAGCAGGTATATGATCCGGAAATCTCACCGAAGATCACTACGATGATCGCAAGTGTCGGTTTCTATCAGCACACCGGCGACTGGCTATACACTTCCGGCATCCCGGCAAAGACCGGTGTAGGAGGTGGAGTGATGGGCGTAATGCCCGGACTGTTTGGCATCTCATCTTTTGCTCCTCCACTCGATGATGCTGGCAACTCAGTAAAGGCTCAGTCTGCAATAAAATATTTCATGCAGAAATTAGGACTCGGCATATTCACCGGCGACAAAGTCACCATCGTTGATTAAACCATCATGATTAATCAAGCTAAATCAAGATGAATCATGCTAAATCATGATTAATCAAGCTAAATCCTGAGATTATTAAAATCAGATTTCACTAATTATTAAAACCTCATTATTATGGCTACTTCAACCGGACAAAAGACAGCGACCGTGAAACAGGCCGCCAAGATGGGGGTTTTCACCCTTATCATAATGAACATCGTCGCGGTGGTATCGCTTCGTGGTCTCCCGGCGGAGGCTGAGTATGGCGTAAGCTCCGCTTTCTACTATATATTTGCAGCGATAGTCTTCCTGATTCCTGTATCTCTCGTAGCCGCTGAGCTCGCCGCCATGTTCCCTTATCAGCAGGGTGGTATGTTCCGCTGGGTAGGCGAAGCATACGGTGATAAGGTAGGATTCCTCGGCATTTGGCTACAGTGGATCGAGAGTACTATCTGGTTCCCAACTGTATTGACATTCGGTGCTGTGTCGCTCGCCTTCATTGGCATGGACCATGTCTATGATGCACACCTTGCAGCCAACAAATGGTATACAATCGCTGTAGTGTTAGCAATCTACTGGATCGCAACCTTTATCTCGCTTAAAGGCATGGGATGGGTAGGAAAGGTATCGAAGATCGGTGGTATCGTTGGTACGATTATCCCGGTTGTCATCCTCGTGGTATGTGCTATCGTATATCTTGCTACAGGTGGCAAATCACAGATGGATTGGCACGGAAGCTTCATCCCTGATTTTTCCAACTTCAACAATATCATTCTCGCAGTGTCGATATTCCTCTTCTATGCAGGTATGGAGATGAGTGGTATCCACGTAAGGGAAATAAAGAACCCGACAGTCAACTATCCTAAAGCAGTGATCATAGGTGCCCTTGCTACAGTCGCTATCTTTATTCTCGGCACATATTCACTCGGCGTGATCATCCCGGCTAAGGATATCAACCTCGTTCAGAGTCTTCTTGTAGGCTTCGACAATTATTTTGGTGCACTTCATATGAAATGGTTTGCTCCTATCATTGCGATAGCTCTTGCATTCGGTGTCCTTGCAGGTGTATTGACTTGGGTGGCAGGTCCTTCAAAAGGTGTATTCGCAGTAGGACAGGCTGGTTATCTTCCTAAGTTCTTCCAGAAGACCAACAAGAATGGCGTGCAGAAGAATATCCTTTACGTTCAGGGTATAGCTGTTACGGTCCTTTCATTCATCATGGTCCTCATGCCTTCAGTTCAGAGCTTCTATCAGATTCTTTCGCAGCTCACATGTATCCTTTATCTTATAGCTTACTTGCTGATGTTTGCATCTTCAATCAAGCTCCGCTATTCAATGAAGAATGCTCCGCGTCCTTACCGTCTTGGTAAGAAGGGTAATGGAATGATGTGGCTCATCGCAGGCGTCGGTTTCCTTGGATCCGCTATAGCATTTATCTTCAGTTTCTTCCCGCCGGCACAGATTCAGATGGGTTCAAACGCTGTATGGTTTACCGTCCTTATCCTTGGAACAATAGTGTTTGTAGTTCTTCCGTTTATCATCCTCCACTTCAAGAAACCATCTTGGGATGCTATGGGGACATCATTCGTTCCGTTCCACTGGGATAATTCAGCCCAGGCTGTTCAAGAGAGACTTCAGGCAGCTGAGGAATTTGCCTCAGAGAACGCTGACAATCCTGACGCAGCCAAGTTCGTGGAATACGCTAAATCCGACCAGCAGGCTCAAAAGTAAGTTTATGGTAAAAAGAGACCTTAAAGTCCTTAAGGACCTTAGAGACCTTAAGGACTTTAAGCCATTCCCAAATCATTAGTCTTATAACCCCTTAAATCTCAGATCGCCATGATTAAGACCGGTAAAACACCTATGACACTGATGACATATTGCGCCATCATGTCAATTTCGCTGATCGTCAATCTTCCTGGCCTGGCTGTGACACCAATGCTCGGAACACTCAGCACAATATTCCCACATACCACCCAAATTGAGAAGCAGCTTCTTACGGCGCTCCCAAACCTCCTGATCATACCCTTCGTATTGATGTCGGGAAAGTTATCGCTCACCCGGCATAAGTTAGCCATCATTGTAGGAGGTCTGGTGCTCTTCACTGCATGTGCGGTCGCCTATATGTTTGCTCCTTCTATGGCAGCGTTGATAGTCATAAGCTGTCTTCTCGGATGCGCCGCCGGACTTTTGATCCCATTCTCTACCGGTCTGATTGCCGATACATTCTCAGGCACCTACCGTATGAATCAGATGGGTATCCAGAGCGGTATCTCAAATTCAGCTCTTGTGGTGGCTACATTTGTAGTAGGATGGTTGAGCCACGGCAATTGGCACCTTCCTTTCGCAGTATATCTCGTCTGTCTGATTCCGCTTGCGCTTTCGTTTGGACTTCGCAAAGTCACCAGCACTGCAGGCAACACCACCACTTCCTCAACCCAAGCTACAGCATCAACACCCGCGAAGACTGTCTCAACAGAAAAGACTGTTGGTGGATTCTACATGGGTAGGATTTGGGCATTGATCGGAGTATATTTCTTCATCACTTTTGCATCAATCTCAATTTCATATTATTGTCCGTTCCTTATTGAGAAGAAAGATTGGAGCGCATCACTTTCAGGCACTATCACTGCAATTTATTTCCTCTTTATCCTTCTTCCGGGTTATTTCCTCCCGTTCTTCATGAAGGTGCTGAAGGGAAACACATTCTTCTGGGCAGCAGTAATGATGTTGGTCGGACAGGCATTGTTCGTATTCTGTGCAGATTCAGTGACAATGTGCATTGGCGCAGCTCTCGTTGGTCTCGGCTACGGTATCTCACAGCCTGTGATCTATGACAAGGCAGCCCAGTGTGTCAACGATGAGAAGAAAGCTACAATGGCTCTCTCGTTCGTGCTTACAGCCAATTATCTTGCCATCGTGGTATCGCCGTTCCTCATCGGTGCACTTCGCGACATCTTCCACGTGGCAGCAGGCGGCACATTTGCATTCCTCATCAGCTTCATACTCCTGATCGCATACGCCATCATCACCTTCATAATGAAGAAGAAATTTGCATTCTCAGTCTCCGCACAAGATGCCTAAATAGAGTAGCGAGCACTCTCCGAGTGCGTCCCCACGCGTCAAGCCATGGAAGGGAGGCTTCCCAGCCTCCCTCCGATTTTTAGATCTCGCAAAAATAGACTATTTTATCAAACACACAATTATGAAAACACAACATATTCTTGCAGCAAGTTTGCTGCTCACTGTAGTAAGCGCTTTCAGCGCTTCCGCCCAGCGCGACAACCGACATATGGAGTCGGGCGTCACAACCCTTATACACAATGAAAATGCTAATCCCGATGATGTAGAGAAAAGCATGAAAGGGAATGCTCCAAAGGCTCCTAATGATAATGGCCTTCCACGTTTTGCCATTGTAGGCAAGAACAATGATTTTTATCTCGGTATAGGTGCCCAGTTCTTAGGTGAAGGTGTCTACACCTGGGGCGACAATATGCCGTCAGCCACATTGTTTACTCCCTCCTCCCTTACGCCGGCAACTCCCGGAAATGGAGGCAATACACAATTTGCATGGCAGACTTCATCCATGTATATGAACTTTGTGGCTATGCCAGGCTCCGACAACCAGATAGGCATCTTCTTCAAAGGAACCTTCATGGGAGATCATGATACATTCAAATTGAAGCACTTGTATGCAAAATATCGTGGGTTGACTGTCGGTCACACTACAAGTTTGTTTACTGATGGTGCAGCTGAACCAATGACTATCGACTATGAAGGACCTAACGGATATCCTTTCTTAGGACTCTTCACAGCTTACTGGGAACAGAACTTCACGAAGCATTTTTCTGGAGCAATCGGTATCGATGCCCCGACAGCATCTTTGACTTACAGCGCCACAACAGAGAAGATAAACCAGCGTATCCCTGCCATCCCTCTCTATTTGCAATATGCTTGGAATGAGGGAGCGTCGCATGTGCGTCTGTCAGGTCTTGTCCGCCCGATGCAATATCGCAATCTTACCGAATCAGCCAATAAGTCTGCTGTAGGTGGAGGTGTCCAGGTTTCCGGTATGACGAAAGTGGTAGGTGACCTTGGTGTTAACTTCAATGCCGCATATGGCAAGGGAATTGGCACTTACCTTCAGGATGACAATGGACTTGGACTTGATGCAGTGGCAACCTCAAAGCCCGGCAAGATGGAGACAGTAAAAACTTTTGGCGTTACTGGTGGACTTAACTACGCTTTCTCTCCGAAAGTATCTACCAACCTTACCTACAGCCATCTCGTCAACTGGCTACCGGAAGATGCTGTAGTTTCTGACAATCAGTATCGCTACGGAGACTATGTGGCAGCCAACGTGATCTATAACATCAATAAGTTCGTTTCAGCAGGAATCGAATATGACTATGGTCATAAGAAAGATTTCAATGGAAATGGACTGCATGCCAACCGTATACAATGTCAGTTTGCAGTTACTTTCTAATCTCAACTCTCATCTGAATTTAGAATGCAAAAAGAACCCGGTGACATTTGTCATCGGGTTCCTTTATTAATATCATAGATCACTTCTGTGCAATCTTCATAGCAGGCTTTGCTGCGCTTGTGGCAAGATTGTAGAACACACCTATGAATTCTCCAGTGATGGTATGACCTTTACCATCTTGCAGATCAAATACCATTTTGCGTGTTCCTTCATCTGTTGTGGAGATAGTCACTGTTCCTCCCATTATTGGTGAAAGAATGGTTTGATAGCCTTCTTCATCGGCCGAATCAAGATCTCCATACCATGAATATAGCAACTGTCCGCCGTAATCAGAAGATCCCTCAATTCCTGTGAAAGGTTCGAGACCATTGTTGATGGTATATACTCCGTCAGGAAGCACTTGAGAATCAGAAGAAAGTTCCAACATGATGAAGTCGCCATGCTCTGCGTTCGGTTCTGACACCATAACATCAAATTGATAGAGTCCTTCTTTAATGTAATCTCCAAGAGAATAGCTTAAAGCTATGGATCCGGGTTGGAAATTAAGTTTTACGTCTTCTGTGAGCGTACTTGAGATGTCGGGGGTCTTATCCGGCTCTGAGAAATCATGAATATTTACCTTACCTTTGTAAGTCGCTGTTATTTTCTTGCCGTTATCGGTCACAAAATCGAACATAATATTTGTGCCATTGTCTGATACGGTCATTGTGCCATCTACAATATATCCACGGAAGCAACGACCGTTTTTCTCACGTTTGTTGAGATAGGATCCGGCAGGATATTGTGTCCCCCAGAAGTCGAGAGTATATCCTTTTCTATAGGTATACGGAATATTGGTGTAGTTTGCAATTACTTCTCGTGGCTCAGCAGAATAGACACCATCGGCAAGACTTATAGCTCCTTCGGGGGTGCGGACATATTTTGGCATAAATGTGTCAAGATTGAGCCAATAGCCATCAATTTGGTTGCCGGCAGCATCAAAATCACCGGAATAGAACTGCAAGGTGATGTCTGTGACAAATGGAAAGTACCAGTTGTCGTAGAAACGTCCTTGTGCTCCGGTAAATGCAAATTCTTGATTTTCTCCAAACTCTTCAGTTTGCATTACTCCCGGGGTAAATGTAAGTGGTCCTTCATAAGCAAAGGCCACGGTGCCTCCTTGAAGGAGTACGAGTTCTGCCTTAATGATATAGTCGTTACCATTCTTGCGCACATCTACCGTTCCGTCGACTATAGGATACATGTTGGTCCCCTCTTCACCTTCATCAAGACGAAATGTGAGTCCTGACTTCTGGATATCGAATTGTCCGGCTGCATTTCCGCTTCCGGCACGGTAATATCCGGCAGGAAGTTCAGCATTGAGATAATCTTCACTGATCGCTCCGATCAACTCAAGAGAAAGTTCAGCATCTCCTACCTGTGGAGGCAGCCCCCACTGGTCCGGGGCAGCACTTGCGAGGGTAAAGGCATATATACCAAGTTCTCCTTTTGAGGAATAAGCTCCGTCGATGAGATATTCAAGAGGAGCATAGTCGGGTGCATTCTCAAATCTGATATTCGATAATTCAGAAGTCTCAAATTCAGTTTTTTCTCCGTCGGTAGTGGTCACCACCACTTTATACTGTGCGATTGCAGGAATGAGCATAGCTCCCGCTGCAACCGCTGCTATCATTCTCTTTTTCATAATCAGCGGATGAATTTAAATGAATGCTTTGGCATTGACACTACATATACGCCTTTCCCAAGATTTCCAATATTGATGGATGCGCATCCGGCGTTGTCGCTCACCTCAGAAGCTACCAATTTGCCGGAAGCATCATAGATAAGAACCTTTACGTCGGCATCCACACCGGAAATTGTCAGAATCCCGTTTGCTGTAGAAATTTTGATATGGTTTGCATCCGCCACTTCTGTCACTTCGGAAGTGTCGCCTGATTTGATTGTCATATTCACGACATTTTCCATAGCGTAGCGCATTCCTTCTACGTTGCGGTCGTCTGTGATGATCATTACGTCTCCTTCAAAAGTAGCTACCGGGAGATATTCGAAATCATACTCGTAAGAGTTTCCATCTGTAGTATTGACAAGCAGCGAGTAAGAGTTCGAGCCTTGTGCCAATGCTGTTGGTATCAATGCAATTGCAAATAGAACTGCTAATATATATTTTTTCATCTTTGATGTCTTTGAATGTTAATTATTGATTTGGCAATCACTCTGCTGCAGGGCGAGCAGGAAGTTCTCCGCTGAATGAGGCTGTCATAGGAAGACCATTTTCAAGCACACCGTTGACTTTGATGATTGTGATGTCTCCGCTTTCCTCAACAGTCACTGTTCCTTCTTGGAAGCTTGATGCGTCGTTGTAGGGAGAATAGAGATTTACATAGCTTCCGGCGCAACCATTGTCGGTTGACTTTGAGAAAGTGTATGTGCCGGGCTTCGGAGCATTTCCTTCAGAGAAGAGGTCGATGCGCATCTCAATTTTCCAGTTAGCATCATTAAATCGATAGTAGAAACCGTTTGGCTCCGGCTCATTTACTTCTACGTAAGCCACTCCTGTAAGATCAAAGTTGGCTATCGGACCGAAGTTTGAAAGCTCACCGGTATAAGTGCCCTTTAGGCTGATGTCGTCGTCTACTACAAGATCAACATTGAATGTGTAGACTTCTCCGTCGAGCTTAATCTCAAGGCTGCCGCTCTTGAGCACTTTCTGTTCGCCACCGATTGTGATTTTGGAATAACCGGGATCAATGGTAAAATCGGTATTTGATCCGTCGACAACATAATTTCCTGCAGACAGCCACATGGTAGATGGCTGATAGAGGTCAAGGTCAACAATATCACCATTTTCACTTTCAAAAGTAACTTCTATATTTTTCAGACCATAGGGATTGATTTTTACAGAAGCTATATTAAGATTAATGTCCTGGTCAATTGCAGGGCGAGCAGGGAGTTCGCCGCTGAATGAGGCTGTCATGGGGAGACCATTTTCAAGCACACCGTTGACTGTGATGATTGTATTGTCTCCGCTTTCCTCGACAGTCACTGTTCCCTCTTTGAAGCTTGATGCGTCGTTGTAGGGAGCATAGAGATTTACATAGCTTCCGGCGCAACCATTGTCGGTTGACTCTGAGAAAGTGTATGTGCCGGGCTTCGGTGCATTCCCTTCAGAGAAGAGGTCGATACGCATCTCAATTTTCCAGTTAGCATCATTAAATCTATAATAGAAACCGTTTGGCTTGGGGTCATTTACTTCTACGTAGGCAACTCCGGTAAGATCATAGTTAGCCATAGGTCCGAAGGTCGAAAGCTTACCGGTATAAATGCCCTTTAGGTTGATGTCGTCGCCCACTACAAGATCAACATTGAATGTGTAGACCTCACCGTCGAGCTTAATCTCAAGGCTGCCGCTCTTAAGCGCTTTCTGTTCGCCACCGATTGTGATTTTGGAATAGCCGGGATCAATTGTAAAATCACCATTGGAGTCGTCTACAACATAATTTCCTGCAGAGAGCCACATGGTAGATGGTTGGTAGAGGTCAAGGTCAACAACGTCGCCATTTTCACTCGTGAGAGTCACTTCAATATTTTTGAGATTGTAGGGGTTCACTGCGACAGAGGCGATGTTGAGATTGACGATGTCGCCTTGTGACTGAGCTGGCTCGAATGTTATTTCTTTCACATAGTCAGCATTGAATCTGTGTGCCACACCATCCTTATCAGTGACGATGATAGTCTGGGCGGATGCTCCCAGAATAGAGGCTACACATAAAACTGCGGTTGATGTCAAATGTTTCATGCTAATTGAATTATTATGATTATTAATAAAATTGTATGTAGAAACTCAAATTGTCAGTCAAAATTTCATAACAATTCCCAAAATTAATTAAAATTATTGAAAATTCAACAATTTGAAGTGTTAAAAAGTATTAACTCCGTATGATGAAAGACGGAATGCCGTCTCATTCAGGTTCAAGCCCCAATATCTTATAGATGTTATGATATACAATATCAATCATCTGCAAACGTTAATCATACATAAGTTCAACTGACTAATATATTTAACTGGCCATGAAGAAAATCCTCGTGATCATTGCTTTTGTTGCTACAGCATTTTCAGTATTTGCCCAGGGTTACAATTCTTGGGGTATACGTGCAGCGTTCGATATAAATATGCCCGGTAAGGTAGGCCTTGGGGGAAATGACGGGAAACTTGACGATTTCCGAATGGGATATGGCGGATCTATCGGGGCAGCCTATTCCTATTGGTTGAGCGACTCTTTTTTCTTTGAGCCCGCTCTCTCCCTTTTCTATGATTCTTATTCTTATAATGATAACATAGTGATAGGAGAATCGATGGAAGTATCGAAAGGTCCGTCGCTCTACAAATTAGGTCTCAGACTCCCATTAGTGATCGGTTACTCTTATTATCTTGTTGATTCATTTCCCATGCGCGTCTTTACAGGCCCGGAGCTCAGCTATGCATTTGCCGGAAAGGTAAATGTCAAAGACAAAGCCTTGCAAGATCTCATAGAGACGGACCTCTTTGGAAAGAATGGCTTCATGAAGCCCTTAGATTGCGCTTGGAAGATAGGTCTCGGTATCGACTTCGACCTTGCGACAGTCTGCGTAGAAGCTGCTCTTGGCTTGACAGATGTCTACAAAGGTCCCTTTACTCTACGCGAAAACCGCGTCACCATATCACTCACCCATTATTTCTAATACCCTTTTTTACACATCCATGAAAAAAACATCAATAATGGCCTTATGCACTATAGCTGTTTTGGCTGGCTGCAACCACAAAGTTAACGATATAGACTCCCGTGTAGATGCACTCTACGACAAGATGAGTCAAGAAGAACGCATCATGCAACTCCGCAGCTGCATGATGGACGATCTTTTAGACGAAAATGGCAATCTTGACCCTGCCAAATGTGACTCACTGATACCTAACGGCATTGGCCATTTCTGCCAATTTGCCAGTCAAAAACCTCTCGATCCCAATACTCTTCGCGACAAGGTAGCTGCAATGCAAGATTGGCTAATTCACAATACACCCAACGGCATTCCGGCACTCTTCCATGAAGAGGTGCTTTCCGGAGTCAATACCCTTGGATCTACTATCTATCCCCAGCAGATAGGACAGGCTTGCTCGTTCAATCCGGAACTCGCAGAACTGAAGACTCGCCAGACCGGCAATGCACTTCGGCAGATGGGTGGAGTCCTCTCTCTTTCCCCAATGGTCGATGTCTGCCGCGACCCGTCGTTTAACCGTCTTGAAGAGTCATACGGTGAAGATGATTATCTGTCGGCAGTGATGGGGGTTGCTTTTGTCAAAGGTCTCCAGCAAGACGATCTGAAAAAAGGCGTTGGTGCCTGCTCAAAGCATTATCTCGGTTATGGAGGCGGTGGAGACGCTGATGAAAAGGAAATGATGGAGGAAATCCTTTTTCCTCATGAGGCTATGATCCGCACTGCAGATAGCAAAGCCGTTATGCCGGGTTATCACGCTGTAAAAGGCACTAACTGTGCAGCAAACGATTGGATTCTACGCGACATACTCCGCGATTATGTCGGGTTTGAGGGAATGGTGGTCAGTGATTACACTGCCATCGACCAGCTTCCCGGCAAGGATAATACAGAGCGGGCAGCAATGGCAATCAATGGAGGCACTGACGTGGATTTCTGCAATGGCACTTGCTATGCAAATCTTCAGGAGGCTCTTGACAAAGGTCTCGTTTCGCAAGAAACTTTTGAAAAATCAGTGAAAAATGTCCTTAAATATAAGATGGAAGCCGGTCTTTTTGACAAGGATGCTTATTTCTACAGCAAAGAAGATATTAAGCTTGACACTCCCGAGGAGCGCCAGACTGCATATGACATTGCTTCACAATCTGTGGTTCTTCTCGAAAATAATGGCATCCTTCCTCTGAAGGATAATGAGAAAGTATTTGTCACCGGACCGAATGCTAACTCTATGTGGGCGATGTGTGGCGACTATTCCTTTCCAAGCATGAACTATTTCTGGAAGATGCGGATGGATGAAGTGGATAATCCTCATATCGTGAAACTGTTGGAAGGTCTGAAATCGCGCAAACCGGAGAATGTCGAGATTTCCTATTCCCGTGGTTGCGACTGGACAGATACTATTGAGACACAATTCAAAAAATTTGGTGATGAACGTGCGTGGGAGTATCGTACTCTTCATCGCAAGGTGGACTCAGGCGAGAAAGCTGATAGGGGAGAGGCTCTTAAAATGGCTAAGGAAGCAGATGTCATTATCGCTGCCATGGGTGAAAATGTGATGCTATGTGGAGAAAATCGCGACCGCCAGGGCCTCAAACTTCCCGGACGGCAAGAAGAATATGTAAAAGCTCTCATTGCAACCGGCAAACCCGTGGTGCTCGTTCTCTTCGGCGGACGTGCTCAGGTCATCTCTGACATAGCTGATAAATGCGCAGCAGTAATTCAGGCTTGGTATCCCGGGGAAGAGGGAGGCAATGCGTTGGCTGACATACTTTATGGAAAAGTGTCTCCTTCAGGTAAACTGTCGGTAAGCTATCCCAATACTGAAGTGTATGGTCCGCTCTGCTATCTTTATTCTGCAGGGAAAGATCCTCGCGTGGCGTGGGAATTCGGATATGGAAAGAGTTATACTACTTTTGAATACGCCAACCTTGTGATTGACAAAGATGCTTCCACTGCTTCAGATGGCATCACGGTTACTTTTGATGTCAAGAATACAGGCGAAGTGAAGGGTGATGAAATCGCACAGGTATATCTATCGCCGGGAGAGGATGATCAGAACATCCGTCCTATAAAGCTACAAGGTTTCGCAAGGGTTTCGTTGGAACCGGGCGAGACAAAGAAGGTGCAGGTGACGCTTCACCCTGATCAGTTTGGGTATTACACCAATGATGGTGTTCGCGCCTGGAACATCGACCCCGGCAAATATACCGTCAAGATAGGAGCTTCCTCGCAGGATATCAGGCTGCAAGATGAGATTAACCTCAGCGGTAGCAAGGTTGAGAAGCCGATACGTGATAAATATTTTTCCACAGCCCAAGTGCAATAAATACATCCTCTTAATGGTACGTGAACTACAAAAGGCATTGGAGCAGAATGCCTTCATACATAAATATATCATAGCCATCGACCATGCATTGCTGTGGGTGGCTGCGTTGAGTTTCGCGGCGTTCTTTCATCTGTCAGACGCTTTCAGCAGGCCGGAAGCGTTGCTTTTTTCGACGTTGGTGGCATACTGCGCGTATCTTTGCGAAAGCGGACTTGAGACGCTTAAGGTTGCGGCCTCAGGCTCGCTGTATGAGTATGACTTCAAAAAAGCCGGACTATGGAAATGGATAGCCTTGAACATTGCCGTAAACATCACGCTGTCATTGCTGTTCTTGTCAGACCCATCATGGATGTATCTCGTTCTGATCATACTGACGGCCGGGTGGCAGAAGTATATGGACGGACGCATTCCACCGAGGCTTCAGGCAACGAAAACTAAAATCAACATCTAATCCTATTTTCGAAAGCCATGCATATATCATCTACGCTGATGCTGATCATAGCATCGATAGCCGCAGCTCTCTTTGTCGGAGTGTTTGTAGCGGCTGCGATCGTCATTCACATGAATAGACGGACCATCAAGAAGATTAGTGAACAACATAATATCGATTGACTATAACTTGATATCCTGTTTTTGTAAAAAATTTAGTAAAAAAATAAATAGAAATTTGCAGATATGAAAATTATGTTCTAAAGTTGCATTTGGATACCGCTCGCCGAAGCCTATTAGGGTAAAGCGGGTGGGATACAGACATAATAAAAAGCGTTTACTTACGCTAATTCTTGACCCATAGGAATCTCGCAAATTTATTATTATCTTTGCCTCGTGAAATAAACAAACTTTCGTACCTAATACCGGAAAAGATGAATGATATAGAGATAATACGCTCAAAGATATATGAGATAAGGGGGCAGAAGGTGATGCTTGACCGGGACCTTGCTGAAATGTATGGTGTTGAGACAAGAGCCTTAAATCAGGCTGTAAAGCGCAATGTAGATAGATTTCCTGAAGATTTTATGTTTCAAATGACAAGCGAGGAGGTTGAAATTTGGAAATCACAGATTGTGATGTCCAATTCGGTAAAAATGGGAATAAGACGTAATCCACATGTATTTACTGAATTGGGAGTCGCTATGCTTTCAAGCGTACTGACCTCTAAGATTGCTATTCAAGTTAATATGAGTATAATGCGAGCTTTTGTATCCGTTCGGCAAATGATAACTGCTTATCCGATGGCAATGCGGCTGGCAACCCTTGAAAAGAACTTCGAGGAACTGAAACAGGATCTTGAGGACATATTTTCTGATTATAACGACATCAACGAAGATACCAGAGCTCAACTGGATGCAATCAACATCGCACTCGCTGATCTCCAAACAACGCATAAGAAAAATACTACACGCAAAAGAATAGGATTCAACACAAATGACTGATTGATATGTGTATTTTTATTCTGCGCCCATCTGTCTGTTCCAAGTATTGTCGGAGTAAGAATAGTTCTGCGCCTAACTTCTATTCGTGTCTACAGTGATCTTGAAGCAAATCAGTATCGGCAAGAAATCCGCTAAAAAAGCACCATAAAATAGCTAAAACTTGCCGATATCGGCAAGTTTTATGATATTTCCGAAAATTCCGGAAATTATTTCAATTTATTTCCGTGTTTTTCGGAAATTATTTGTAACTTTGTCCGCATGAAACGTAAAGAGGTACTACAAGGAATAATAATGACTATGCAGAGGGAACTACCTTTCTCTGTGATAGAGCGTGATCTTCAACTGCCAATAGACTCGGAACAGATCGTTACCGTTTCCGGAGTCAGACGGTGCGGTAAATCATCAATAATGAAAATAGTTGCCAATACATTGCTTGAGAAAGAAATTGACAGGAAAAGAATTTTATGGATAAACTTTGACGATGAACGTCTTTATGGTATGTCAGCCGATGAACTTGACGAAGTGATACAGGCATATCGGGAGATGTTTCCTGATATTCTAATCTCAGAACTTTATATTTTCTTCGACGAGATTCAGGCAATTGATGGTTGGGAGCTTTTCGTTCTGCGTCTTTACAAGTCTTATTGCAAAAACATCTATCTTTCAGGAAGCAACGCCAAGATGCTTTCCTCGCAGATAGCGACTGCATTAAGAGGATGGCCATTAGAATATCAGGCATTTCCCTTAGCATTTGATGAATATTTGAGATTTAAAGGAGTGGATGCCTCACAATTCACGGAAGAGGGAAGAGCAAAACTTATTGCCGTCTGCAGGGAATACCTTCATGCGAGCGCATTTCCGGAAGTAGTGCTTATGGAAGAGAAGTCTCTGCAAATTAGAAAAGTCCAAGGGTATTTCAATACCATGCTTTTTCGCGATCTAATCGAGCATTACTCGCTGTCAAGTCCTGAGACCGTACGCTATTTCTTGAAAAGACTGATGGCCAATCTGTCAAAACCGACTTCAATAAACGCCATATTCAACGACCTGAAGTCTCAAGGAAAGAAACTTGATAAAAATAAGCTGTACGAACTCGCGGATATGGCATGTGATATCTTTATGTTTTTCAAAGTCAACAGATGGTCGGAGTCGTTAATAAAGGAAAATGCAAGATCACCCAAATATTATTGCATCGATAACGGAATGCGAAACGCAGTAATTATGCCTCAGAGTGATGATGACGGCAAACTGCTTGAAAATGCTGTATTCCTGCATCTCCGACGTCATCTTGATCCGATGAAGAAGATAACCTACTTTAATGAGGACGTGGAATGTGATTTCGTAGTCCAGCAGGATGAACATATCGATAAACTGATACAGGTATGTTGGACTCTGGCAGACAGCCATACACTGCAGCGTGAAATACGCGGTTTGAAAATAGCTTCGGATGTTACAGGATGCAGAGACTGCAGCATAATAACTTTAGATGAGTCAGATGAAATAATAAGTAATGGAATAGAGATTAAAGTCTTGCCTGTCTGGAAGTGGTTGCTTTCCTCACCTTTTGAATAATTTGGCCTCCGATGAGCGACAAAATTTCAATCAGATTCTATAATAATCGTCCTGTACGTGCTATATGGGACGACGATAATAGTAAATGGTGGTTTTCAGTGCTGGATATCATAGCGATATTCAATGCTCAGGATGACTATGCCAGGACCCGTAACTACTGGAAATACCTCAAAACTTAAAAAGGAGTCTCCCCAACTGGTTAGTGCCACTAACCAGTTGAAGCTAAAATCACCTGACGGTAAATTACGCTTAACTGACACCCTTGATGCACAAGGCGTTTAAATCAAGCTTGATATTCCAAATTGGCATATCAAGTTTGGAAGTATTCTAAAATTATTATTATCTTTGCATTTTGAAATAACTTCTTCATCATGTTACAGGAATTTCTAACAGAATACATCAATACTCTTGGGAGTCACAGCCTTTTCCTGCTTTTGGTCGATACTTGAGGTGAAGGAGCAGAGGGAGCGAGTGCGAAAGGGATGGTTTCCGGCAAATCCAAAGCGTAACGAGGAATAAACAATGGGTAGCCTCAAGCATTACAGCTACCATTGCACCAACCATAGATGATATATTAAATTAAAACTAAGACAAACCAGTTTCAATATGAAAATAAGAAACTTCTTTCTATTATCTGCGATAGCCATTCTTAATGGCAATACTATTTATGCTGATAGACCGACTACACTGGTGGATCCTGTACCGGATGTGCGTAAGTCTCTTCCTATAGGATCTGTCCCGATGGGAAGCCTCGATGACTTTGCGGAATATCAGCTTGACCTTGATATGGCGGATGGCCCGTTCAAGGCTAATTGGGAATCGATCGAGTCAAACTACCCGGGCACTCCGGAATGGCTTCGCGACGCCAAGTTCGGGATATGGGTGCATTTCGGTCCGCAGTCTGCCGGACAGAGCGGCGACTGGTATGCACGCAACCTATATAAGGAAGACCACAAGGCATACGCCAACCATCTGAAGAACTTCGGACATCCGTCGAAGATAGGATATAAGGACGTATTGCGCAATTGGAGACCTGACAGCCTAAACCCTGAATACCTGACTGAGCTGTACCATAAAGCCGGAGCACGTTTTCTGATGATTCAGGGTGTGCATCATGACAATTATGATTTATGGAACTCTCAATATCAGCCTTGGAATTCAGTCAATATCGGTCCTCACAGGGATTTTCTCAAAGAGTGGGCTGATGCTTGCCGCAAGCATGATATGCGTTATGGAGTGACATTCCATCATGAATACACATGGTGGTGGTGGCAGACGGCGTTCGGAGCTGATTCGGAAGGAGAATATGCCGGAGTGCCATACGACGGCAATCTCACCTTGAAAGATGGAAAAGGTCAGTGGTGGGAAGGATATGACCCACGATTGCTTTATGGCGTAGACCTAAGGGAATACGAGACAGTGGATGCGAATGCACACAGCCCGTGGTCTCCTCCGAAGGCTGGCATATTCAGCAACCATCTTGACTATGCGAAATGGTATGCGAAGCAGTGGGCTCAACGCATTATGGATGTCACTGAGAACTATGATCCGGACTTCATTTACACTGACGGAACCGTACAAGGACCCTTTACCGGAGACGGAACGGGTACAGGATTCAAGTCGAACGCTATGCCGCATGTAATGGCTGATTACTACAACAAGATGCTGAAGAATCGTGGCAAGGTGGATGGATTCAGCATCATAAAGTTCCGTAATCCGACCAATGGGGCTGTCAACACAGCCGAATTTGACTTTCCCGACACCATCAATTCATCACAGCCGTGGATAAGGGAAGCTCCTGTGGGCGACTGGTTTTATGCTCCCGGTTTCACATACGATTCCGGTATGATGATCAAGTTCATCATCGAGTCGATAGCGCGTGACGGAAACGCCGCTCTCAATATCTGTCTCCTTCCTGATGGTTCTATTGAGCCTGAGTGTGTCAGGATGCTTGAGGAAGTGGGCGACTGGATGGCTCGGAACGGAGAAGCGGTCTACGGAAGCCGTGCCTGGCATAAGCTTGGCGAAGGGGTGGAAAAAGACGGAAAGCTCCGTAAGCTTCCCGGCGGAGGACTTGGAAAAAGACATGCTG
>CAMWLX010000007.1 GCA_947175225.1 uncultured Porphyromonadaceae bacterium | reverse complement strand
GTTCCTCCCGTCCGCAGTAACTTCGCACAGAAAAACGCCACCTGCCGAGACTCAACACTATTCAGATGAAATGAAATTTTGATGAAAAATTTTTAGTATAACTTTTGACGATTTGCATGTCTACTTCTTCAGCTCAATACTTAGAAGTAATTTTCAATGTCACTAAATTAAGACCAATTTACGGCGTCAAGCAATGTAGTTAGCGCACTCCGTGCGCGTCATTAAGCGTCTTAAACTATCTTAATTTAGTGACATTAAAGTAATTTTGCAGCACAGTTGAGATAAAGATAATAAAGTCGTTGAAATTATGAGATTAAGAACCATTTTATTTACAGTGATTGTTATCGCTTCAGTTGGCATAGCCTGTGGCCAGTCAATCAAAAGAAATGCAGACGGACAAAAGCTTATCAAGCGTGTCATATCAGACCTTCTGGAGGTGGACGGCAGCGTTCATCCGGGCTCTGATAATGCTACCTATTAAATCTTTTTTGAGGTCGGTATGCCGGAACTTATGACTGAATGGATTCCCGTAAGATCGAAAAACCTTATCATTATGAGACTGAGCTGATGTGGAACCACGTCGATCTATACATGGAGGCCCGACATTTTGGCAGAGAATTCTGTTTCAAATGGCCAATGTACGTAAAGTTTGGAGATCTTATGCGGCTTGTAGGTTTAAGACATCTTATAGACAAGATAATAAGCAAGACAGGCGAGACTCGGTTTTCATTTGGAGTCAAGCCGAAAGATACGGGGGTGGTTCCATGTTACCATGTTAAGGCATCTCTGTATTTTGAGACACTATATGACTCTGACAACAGATTTTATGATATTGAATGAATAAGTTATCTCTTTGTAAAATAAAATGATATGGAAAGAATGATTTTTATGCTTCTGATGATTTTGACCTTTGTTGCCTCACACGCACAGAGACTGAATGAATACAGCCAAAAGGTCGTGAAGAATATATATGTTGCCAGAATAGACATGCAAGGGAACGAAGAACCAAAAGAAACATACCGATTTCACTATGATGAAGCTAATCGGTTAAAAGGCATACTAAAGCAAATATATCAATCGGGTACGAAGAATTACGAATCAGTGTGGAATGAGGTAATGAGGCTTAAATTAAATTTATATGGAGATAACAGAAAGCATCAAGTCGCCATACATATTTGAAGAGACACTTCCCGATACCTCTGATCTTACACCGGTTTTCGAGCAAATCGATGTTGTGAATAAAATGGCTGAGAAACATGGGTTTAGCAAGGTTGAATTTGATAAATCCACCAGAATAATACACATCGACTATAAAGCGAAAGAGTCCCAGGGAATGGATGTCTATGAGGCGGCAGCCTTGGCATACAAAAATAGCGATATGGAAAGAGTCATCTACAAGCTTGTATGCCTATGCAAAGTGCTTGTAGACAAACCAGAGATCAAACTTCTTGATGGTACGATTCTCCCTTGCTATCCGGCCAGCCATGTAGCTGTGGATTATGGAATAGATAAGAACTCAGACAGACAGCTGTTTTACAGCAATGTAAATCTATTCCTTGATAATGCCGATGTAATACTCAACGACAGCAGGATGTTTCTTGCACCTGTCTATTGCGGTAAGACATGTTTTACAAGGAGTGTACCGACTTTAGGAGTATATGTCGAGTTCTGGCGTAAATGTAGGGAAATGTCTGTTGAGAAAAACGGATTGCCTATATACTATATATCAGGTAATCCCATGACCGGAAGCCATGCTTGTGCCGCGTTGACGCTGCATGGCGTGACTGTCAAGCCGACACTTAAGATATGCTTCATCGACCTGTTAAAACTGTTCGAGTTAATATAGAGACAAGAAATGGATCTATCCTTGCGCGGCCAGAGAAAGAGGTGTCTTGTTTGACGGATTCAAACTCGTATACGGAGTTATCAACGCTTTCCGCCACAACAGGGAGTTTGAACCTGAGAAAATCGAAGGACTAACAGAACAGGCTTTTGTAGACCGTCTTACCCGTTATGTAAGCAACGAAGGGAAGGATTGCAATATTCCTACTTCGGAAAATCACCGTTGGATCCTTCAGCTTGCAGAAGCCAATATGCAGTTGACTTTATGCAGGACGGTTAAGGCACTTCATTCAGAATCAGCGCAGATTTTGCTGTTGATGGCTGTTTCAGACTATGCAAGATACGCAGGAGATGACGCGGAGGGTCTGACTCTTGAAGAGATAAATTCTTGGTTTGAAAATGAAGAAGAACTGGAATTGGTTTCCTACGAACTGCAGTCCGGGAGTCACGAATTGTTAGTAAAAGGAATCTTTGGGCATTTGACCGTCGGTTCCTCTTCAAAATAGAGTTCACCAAACCCGGTATCGAAACACGGCATTCAATATGGCAGTCGATGCTTCCGGAGATAAACTACGATGAGTGTCTGGAAATTGCAAGAGAATATGACTTTACCGGAGGACAGATAGAGAATGTAGCAAGGAAATGCAAGATCGAGTATGTAGTTTCAGGAAAGATACCGACCTTATCTCAGGTAAAGGATTTCTGCAAGGACGAATATCTTAACCGAAACCATGGATCGAGGATAGGATTCCAAAAAAAAAGCGGAGAGTTGAGGAGTGAGGAATGTAAGTGGTGTAGACACTAATTTGTTTCTGTAAATACGATTTATTTTTACCGACATTATTCTTTGTTTCAGAAATTTTCATTATCTTTGCAGAATAATGAAATTCTAGATGGAAAAGGATATAGACAGAATCAAGGTAATCCTTGTAGAGAAGAAGCTAACCAATAAGTGGCTCGCCGAACAATTGAATTATGCTACGACTACAGTGTCAAAATGGTGTACCAATAGCTGCCAGCCTCCTATCGAGACATTCATAAGGATAGCAGAACTTTTGGATGTCTCTTTAGATAATTTAGTAAGGACTGAAAAAAATGCAAATAGATCAAACATGTCAGATATGTAAGGTATTAAGTAAATTTGAAGTTTTTATATAATCTAAATTATATGATAACAGACTGTGCGGTTTTTACATACAATTTGATCAATATGTATTATAATCCAGTAATGTCATATTTTAGAACATTTTTAAAGACTACGAGACATTATGCAGTTAATAGATAACGTCAACCATACATTGCGTGACGATTTGGTAGCTAATATCAAATCAGGTAGTCGCATATCCATTGCTGCGGCAAGTTTCTCTATATATGCTTTTAAAGAGCTAAAGGAACAACTTCTGGATATTGAAGGGTTACGCTTCATATTTACTTCTCCATCCTTTGTCACTGAGAAGGCAGATAAACAGAAAAGAGAATTTTATATTCCACGTTTAAGCCGGGAGAGAAATCTTTGTGGATCTGAATTTGAGATTAAGCTTAGGAATGAGTTGTCTCTGAAAGCGATTGCGAAGGAATGTGCAGATTGGATAAGGGATAAAGCGGTATTCAAATCCAATCGGACAAATGAAAACATGATGGGCTTTATAAATGTCGATGAATTTAATTACATGCCTATTAATGGTTTCACAACTGTTGATCTTGGATGTGAACGAGGTAATAATGCCTATCAGTTTGTTCAGCGCACAGAAGCTCCTATGTCTCATTTTTATCTTAATCTTTTTGACCAGATATGGAGAGACAATGAAAAGTTACAGGATGTCACAGAGCAGGTGTTAGACAATATTACAAATGCCTACAAGGAAAATTCACCCGAATTCATTTACTTTATAACGCTTTTCAATATTTTCAACGAATTCCTTGCAGACATATCGGAGGATTATCTTCCCAACAGTGCAACCGGTTTTAAGGATTCGGTTGTATGGAATAAACTTTACAATTTCCAGAAGGATGCCGCTCTTGCGATTATAAATAAACTGGAAAAATTCAATGGGTGTATACTTGCAGATTCAGTAGGTCTCGGAAAGACTTTTACCGCATTGTCGGTTATAAAGTATTATGAAAACCGTAACAAATCTGTTCTGGTGCTTTGTCCAAAAAAACTGTTTGATAACTGGGTTACATATAGAAGCAATTACCTGAACAATCCGTTAGTCGCTGATAGATTAAGGTATGATATTCTGTATCATACTGATTTGTCCCGTCAATCCGGTCAAAGCAATGGACTTGATCTCGAACACATAAATTGGGGAAATTATGATTTGGTCGTAATTGATGAGAGCCATAATTTCAGGAATGGTGGTAAAATCACTACGGATGAGAATGATGCTAATCCCAAGGAGAACCGTTATCTCCAGTTGATGAACAAGGTAATCCGATCGGGCGTAAAAACGAAAGTTCTGATGCTTTCGGCTACTCCTGTGAATAACCGGTTCAATGACTTGAAAAATCAGCTCGCTCTTGCATATGAGGGTGATAGCTCTCGTCTCGATGCGTTACTTGATACTGAAACCTCCCTGGATGAAATCTTTAGACAGGCTCAGGCTGCATTCAATCAATGGGCCAAGCTTCCGGCTGAAGAAAGAACAACAAAAACATTATTGGAAAAGCTCAGTTTTGATTTCTTCGAGGTTCTTGACAGCGTTACAATTGCCCGTAGCAGAAAACATATTGAGCAATATTATGATACCACAGACATAGGAAAATTCCCCGACCGTCTAAAACCTATTTCAAGAACACCGAAACTAACCGATCTTCCAAAAGCTGTAAACTTTAATGATATATTCGAAAGTGTATCATTGCTCAATCTTGCAATCTACACTCCGTCAGATTTTATCCTTAGCAGTAAGCTGTCAAAATACATGGAAGCACGCGAAGATGGAAAGTTCGGGAATCTTTCGCGTAAAGGCCGGGAAAGGGGCATTCGGCGATTGATGAGTATAAATCTCCTTAAGCGACTTGAAAGCTCTGTAAATTCTTTTCGCCTTACACTGGAGCGAATAAAGAAGTATATTGAAGCTACCATAGAAGCGATTGATGATCTTAGTGAAAGGAATGATGTTTCAACTGTTTGCGATTACGACTTCTCTTATGGTCTGGATTCGGATGACAGTGAAGATTCGGTGTTTATAGGCAATAAGAAGACGAAAATTGCTCTGGAGGATATGGACTATATCCAATGGAGAGAGTATCTGGCAGCAGACCTTGACAATCTCAACACATTGCTATACATGTTGGGGGATATTACACCTGAACATGACAGTAAGCTTCAGATGCTTGTTGATGAGATTCGTAATAAATTCAACAACCCTATAAATCCTGGTAATAAGAAAATTATCATCTTTACAGCCTTCTCGGATACCGCTCAATACTTGTACGATAATATTGCTCCACTTATTAAAAATAAGACCGGACTGAATACTGCTCTTGTCTCTGGTGATGTAGAAGCTCGATCCACATTAAAGCTAAGAGAAAAACTTGACTTCAACAAAGTACTTACTCTCTTTTCTCCCGTTTCCAAAGAAAAGGAGGCTTTATATCCCGGAATCAAGGATGAAATAGATGTTTTGATAGCGACTGATTGTATTTCGGAAGGTCAGAATTTGCAAGACTGTGATTTCCTTATCAATTACGACATTCATTGGAACCCCGTTAGGATGATCCAGAGATTTGGTCGAGTTGACCGTATAGGATCACGTAATAAAGTGATACAATTGGTAAACTACTGGCCTGATATGGACTTGGACGAATATATTGATCTTAAAGGTCGTGTGGAAGCACGAATGAAGGTATCTGTCTTGACCTCTACAGGAGACGGCAATCCACTTACTCCTGAGGAAAAGGATGACCTCAAATATCGCAAGGATCAGCTTGAACGTCTTAAAGAAGAGGTGGTTGATATTGAAGAAATGGGTTCCGGAGTTTCCATAATGGATTTGGGCTTAAATGAGTTTAGACTCGATCTGCTTGAATACATAAATCACGGTCATGATATTGAACATACTCCATTTGGTCTCCATGCCATTGTCCCCGCTACGAAAGACAATCCTCCCGGTGTCATATTCGTACTGAAAAACCGTAATAACTCGGTAAACATTGATAAAAAGAACAGATTGCATCCGTTCTATATGGTCTATGTAGGACAAGACTCATCAGTACAGGTTAACCATCTTGAGCCTAAAGGATTGCTTGACCGCCTGCGGATATTATGCAAGGGTCAATCGAGACCGATCATGGAGTTATGTCGTAAATTCAATGGAGAAACACGTGATGGACAACGTATGGGGACATATTCACGTCTCTTGGGAGATGCCATATCTTCTATTGTGAAAGTCAAGGAGCAAAGTGACCTTTTTTCTTTCCTCGAAGGCGATACTTCGGCTTTATTTGATAATCAGGTGCATGGACTTGATGATTTCGAATTAATCTGTTTTTTAATAATTAAATAGTATGCTCGGTCTGCCGCAATCAACAGAAGTGAAACGTCCGCTCCCAAAGGCTCAGATTTATAAGAAATTTGACCTTCGGGCATCTCAACGCGACCTCTTTGATGTTGATATTGCCCGTATGGATATAGTCAATTACATTGCTCCACAAACCATACCGGCTATTACAGAGGGAAAAGACGTTAAGGCTATCTTCGTCGTTGATGTTGAGCTGAAAAAGAAGGAATATAACAAAAAAAATATTGAGTTGATAGCAAAACTTATACCTCAGAACTTGATATTTGTGTTGCGTTATGAAGCTTCTATCCAGCTTGTAATCTTTCATACCAAGATTTTTTCATCAAGATGGGTTTCTGAAGAAAAAACGATGGATCTGATTGGTACCAATCTTGACCTTGATGGTGTCTGGAAAAATTGTGTTTCATGTATCTCCGGGTTAGAGATGGATACAGCTACAACACTTGACGATGCCATCAAGCTCTGTGAGCAACGAGATAAACTCCAAAAACAGATTGATAGCCTGCAAAAACGGCTGCGTAACTGTAGTCAAAATCGTCAACAGCTTGAACTGTTCCATCAGATAAAGTCATTGAAAAAGGAATTATCTCAACTTGAAAAATAAAAACTAAATCAATATGGAAAAGCAAAAAATGGAAACGCCCGGAATTGTCGAAGGAAACATTGATTAGATCCGTGCACTTTTCCCTCACTGCATCACTGAAGTCAAAGGGACTGACGGCAAGCTTCGTCATGTCGTGGACTTTGACAAACTGCGTGCTGAACTTGGTGATGATTTGGTGGAGGGACTACGTGAACGCTATCAGTTCACTTGGCCACAAAAGAGTATTGCTTCTGCACTTGCCAATACGCCCACACGCATGACTCTTCGTCCTGATCGTGATAGTTCAGTTGACTTCGACAAGACCGAGAATCTTTATATCGAAGGAGATAATCTTGAGGTTCTTAAAGTACTCAGAGAGACCTATCTTGGTAAGGTGAAGATGATATATATTGATCCACCCTATAACACAGGTAAGGATTTCGTATATAAAGACCGCCGATATCTTTCTCAGAAAGAGATGGATGAAAAGGAGGGTAAGTTTGATGAATACGGCAACCTGTTGTTCACCAATAGTGATTCGAATGGCCGTTTCCATACAGACTGGCTGAACTTCATATACCCTCGTCTCAAAGTCGCTCGTGATTTGCTTACTGAGGATGGTATCATCTTTATCTCTATAGATGATAGAGAAGTTGATAATTTGAGAAAGATGATGGATGAAATTTATGGAGAAGAGAATTTTATTGCTCAGTTTATTTGGGAACAGGGAAGAAAATCTATGGCTGCACAGGTTGCAGTAAACCATGAATATTGTGTTGTTTACTCAAAAAATAAGACGATTTCTATAGAAACCGATAAATCCACTCCAAATGAGAATTGGCGCGAAAAGAAAGAAGGACTGGACGCAATCTATGCAGAATATGAGCGTTTAAGAAATCAGTTTGGACAGAATCATGAGAAAATTGGTAAGGGAATGAGACAGTTCTATAAGAGTTTGCCTGAATCTAATCCTTCAAAGCGACATTCTCAATATAAGTGCTCAGATGAAAGAGGCTTATATTTCCCTGGAGATATCGCGCAGGGGACTGGTAATGGTGGCCGATTTGACATAGTGCATCCTGTTTCTGGTAAACCGTGCAAATTACCAAAAGGTGGATGGCGTTTTGGCAAGGACAAACTTCCACAACTTCTTAAAGAGAATAGGATTCACTTTGGTGACGATGAGACATCAGTCCCCTGTCTGAAAAGATATTTGAAAGAAACCGAATATGAAGTTGTTTCAAGTGTCTTCTATAAGGATGGAAGAGGTGCTTCAAAACGATTGGAAAATCTCTTGGATGGAGCTATTTTTGATTTTCCTAAGGATGAGGAAATTATACAAAAATTTATATCTCTAGTGACATCCTATGAGAATCCAGACTCTATAATTCTAGATTTCTTCAGTGGTAGTGCAACCACCGCACATGCTGTAATGAAACTTAATGCCGAAGATGGAGGAAATAGAAAATTCATTATGGTTCAACTTGCAGAGCCGACATCGGAAGACAGTGAAGCACGTAAAGAAGGATACTATACGATATGTGAAATTGGCGAAGAACGTATCCGTCGAGCAGGAAAAAAGATAAAAGAGGAGTATGGACTTCAGGCGCAAGATCTTGACACAGGTTTCCGCGTCCTCAAACTCGACACATCAAACATGAAAGAGGTGTTCTATAATCCTGCAGCTGTCACCCAACTCACAATTGATGACATGCTTGATAATATCAAGGAGGACCGCAGTGATGAAGACTTGCTTTTCCAAGTCATGCTTAATAACAATATTCCAATCTCAGCTAAAATTGAGAAGATAGCGGTTAACGGACATACAGCTTATGTTGTTGACGATGGGGCTTTAATTGCAACATTCGACCGCACTCTGGATGATGAAAGCCTTGTTGAACTCGCAAAGATGGAGCCTTTGAAATTTGTCATGCGCGAGCCCGAAGAACGTGATGGTGTGAATCCGGATAATATAATCGATAATTTTGAGCAGAAGTTTGAACTCTACTCTCCCAATACACAGCGCAGTATCTTATGAGCAAAAAAGGAGAAGTCAAGCTAAGGTTTAAAGTTCAGCAGTATCAGACCGATGCTGTAAACTCTACTTGCGACGTCTTTGACGGTCAACCCTTTAATGACGGAGCAACTTATCGCATTGATCCCGGTAAAATTAAAGACGGGACAATGGATTTCAGTGATTATACCGGTTATCGCAATGCCGAGATAATTTTGTCCCCTGATGATGTTCTTAAGAATGTTCAGGCGATCCAGCAGATCAATGGAATTCCGGAGTCAAAGAAACTGGCAAAGGGGGTTGCTCCTTATAACATTGATATTGAAATGGAAACAGGTACAGGCAAGACGTATGTCTATATCAAGACAATGTTTGAGCTTAACCGTCGTTACGGATGGACTAAGTTTATTGTAGTTGTGCCGAGTATTGCCATCCGCGAGGGTGTGGCTGAAAGTTTTCAGTTACTGGAGGATCATTTCTTCGATCAGTATGGAAAGAAAATTCGCTGGTTCGTCTATAACAGTGATAAGCTCACTGATATTGAGTCTTATTCTCAGGATGGAAACATCAATTGCATGATAATAAATAATCAGGCTTTTGCTTCGTCCATGAGAGAAGGAGCATCCAATAAAGCGGCACTAAAGATTTATTCCGAACAAGATTCTTTCCAGTCGCGTAAACCCATTGAGGTTATTGCCGCCAATCATCCGATAGTCATCTTGGATGAACCACAAAGACTTGGTGGTACCGCAACGCAAACAGGCATCAAGCGTTTCAACCCGTTATTCGCATTAAACTATTCCGCTACCCATAAGGAGAAACATGACTGTGTGTATGCGCTTGACGCTCTGGATTCCTTCAATCAGAGACTTGTAAAGCGCATAAACGCTATAGGGCATAAGGTTGAGAATCCTGCACCTACAGCTTATATCTCAGTTAAAGAAATATCATCTAACAAGAAGGGGATTAAGGCAAAATTGGAAGTGCTTAAAAAATTATCCGGAGATAAAAAGATAACCACCTTCCAGATAAAGGATTTTCAAAAGGGTGACTCGCTTGCACAGGCGACGGGGCTTCCTGATATTTATGAAGGCTATCAGATTTCCGATATAAACGCAGATCTCCAAACGGTATATTTTACCAATGGGGAGACGTTGCGTGTAGGTCAGATAGTAGGAGACGATTGCTATCGTTCAGAACTCCAGCGCATGCAAATCCGGAGGACTATCAAAGCTCATTTCAGAAAGGAAAGGGATCTCTTCAAACGAGGTATAAAATGTATATCTTTGTTCTTTATTGATTTCGTAAGTAATTATCGTCAATATGATGCAGATGGTAAGGAACAAAAAGGTCCTCTTATGAAGATTTTTGAAGAAGAGTATGCACGACTTGTTGAAAAAGAGAAACATGCATGGGATGAAGATTATAATGATTATCTAAGACTGTTTACGCCCCAGAGTTCTCACACCGGTTACTTTTCTATTGACAAAAATAAGCGAATGGTCAATACCGAAAGTGACAAAGAAGGTGATAGCTATGACCGCGAGGCATACGATAGGATTCTTAAGGATAAAGCGTGGCTTTTAAGTATGAGTCAGGATTCTCCACGTTTCATCTTCTCACACTCAGCATTGAGAGAAGGATGGGATAATCCCAATGTGTTCCAGATATGTATGCTAAGAAACTCCGCTAACGAAACCTCCAGGCGGCAGGAAGTCGGTCGCGGACTGCGAATATGTGTAGATAAAAACGGTGTGCGTCAAGATGCCGAACTCCTTGGAGAAGACTTCTTTGATGTGAATGAACTGACTGTAATAGCAAATGAGTCATATGCTGATTTCAGTAAGGCTCTTCAGAACGAAATACTTAGAAATCTGCGTCAGCGACCCGTTAAAGTTGATGATGCCTATCTGAAACAGTTTATAGGAAAGAAACTTAAAACGGATGAAGGTGGTGTTCGGGAAATAGAAGAAGATGATATTGTTGCATTGCGATATTACCTAAGCTCAAATAAATATATTGACAAAACAACAAAGGAACCGACTCCTGAGTATCGTGCTGCATCTGCCGAGAACAGGCTCAAACCACTTCCTGAGGAGATATCAACTCTTTCAAAATCCTTTAAAAGAATAGTGGATGCTGTTACTGATAAGGATGCTTTATCCAAGCTGCTGAACGACATTACCGAACGTGAGACTACGGATACAAATCATCTTAATGAAAATTTCACAAAGAAGGAATTCCAAGACTTGTGGAATGAGATTAATCACAAGTATGTATACACTGTTCATTATGACAGTAGGGAGCTTATAAAAAAGGCTATTATAAGCTTGAACGAAAAGCTTGATGTGCCTGAGCCAAGGATCATATCAAAAGGTGGCAGACTCAAAACAAGTGAAGCTGGATCCTTGGAATTTGAGTCAGTTGTTTCAGAACCTGAAACAGAGTATGGAAAGATTGATTTCAGTCAGTCATCGGCCACGTATGATTTAGTCGGTCGTATTGCATCAAGTACAAAACTGACACGCAAAACTGTTGTAAAAATCCTGAAAGGTCTCACAGAAGAAAAACTGAAGATGTTCAGTTATAATCCTGAAATGTTTATCTCTCAGGTGAATCAACTCATCAGTTCAGAAAAAGCGACTATGATCGTCAGTCATATTCAGTATGACCCGACCGAACAGAAATATGATTCTGCAATATTTACCTTAAAAACAAAAGGTGACATCAAAAAGGCTATTAAAACCACCAAGCATATCAGTGATTATGTATTCTTTGATAGCGATGGTGAACGTCAGTTTGCTGAAAATCTGGAAATCGCAAAGGATGTAGTTGTATATGCAAAACTCCCAAGGACGTTTCAGATTCCAACCCCGGTTGGTAACTACGCCCCCGACTGGGCTATAGCGTTTGAATCAGAGGGTATAAAACATATATATTTTATTGCTGAGACAAAAGGCACAATGGATACGATGCAGCTGAAACAGGTGGAGATCGCTAAGATTGAATGTGCCAAGCGTCTTTTCAATATGTATTCTACCCATAACGTAAGATATGAGCATGTAGATTCTTTTGAGAAGCTGCGGGATGCTCTTGATAAGTATGTAGCCTCAACCAAATAATTCAGGAAATGAGCAGACGTAAGGAATATCTAACTTCCCTCTTTGAAGACATCAAGAGGTTGGAGGCTTCGGGAAACGCGTCCGAGGCATCCCTATTGACTGATTCGTTTTTAGAAGCGTCTGGTAAAGCTGATAAATGGATTTACCACCATAATAAAACCGGAACCAATGTCGATTATGATATAGCCAGTAAGATAGTCTATCTCACGGAAAGGGATTGTTTTGATGGGATATCGGATGAAGGAATATGGGCTTTCACTCAAATCTTCCTTACGGGAAACCGTGGGAGGAAATCTCTTAAAGAGACTCTGAAAATGTTACAAGATTGGCCTATAGAGGATCCAAAGGTTGCTGTCCTATTAGGCAATCTGTGGGAAACCGGTATTGCCGTTGGGAAGAAAAACATACAGAAGGCAGCCTATCAATACTATCTGGCCACTATTCTATATGATGGTGAGGATGGTTATAATTATGCCCGTCTTTTTTACGACGGTCCTTTGAAACGAGATTACCGTGAGGCTTTCCGGGCTGTCAGCGGTGCAAATCAACCAGTGACCATGGATTGCCTCAATTTACTCGGACGTATGTTCATAGAAGGTAAGACAGGATGCTACAATCCCAAATTGGCCTATCGGTGTTTTCGCATGGCAGCTAAGCTCATGTACAATCACTCTCTGGTGAATTATGCCCTCCTCACATACTTTGGTTTAGGCTGCAGGGCAGAGAGGGATAAGGCGTTCAAGCTTCTAAAGATCGCTGACTTTGCAGGCTCTGACGACGCAATTGATTTGATGAATAAATTGGAGTCAGGAGAAATACATAAATTCTCACCTGATTTGTTCGCAAAGATTCCATCCAATTTTAGCAAGCATGTCAGTTCGTTGAAAAAACGTGCCAAGGAAGGTGATGTAAAGGCAATGATCCAATTGGGCGACATCTACTACGGCCCCATTTTATTTGAAAGCATTTGTGATGATAAGGCGATTTACTGGTATCTGCAAGCCGCGAAATCCGGTTCTCTTTACGCAGCGGCATATCTAAAAGAACTTTGGATTTATCAAGGATCTAATGTTTTCTTGTCAAAGGAATCTCAGGAATGCCTTGAACAAGGACGATTCGAAGCAACTTATGATATAGCATCCAAAGTGAACTCTACTGAACTTGTAGATATATCGTATGACTTGATTGATGATGATGATTCTAAAAGACTTCCCTTTTGCCCGGTCGAGGCATTGTATTGGGCTATCGCTGTCAAAGATGAACCGAACCATAAATTTGCTGATGATTGGCGCGGATGGTTAAAATCTCTGCAAAAGGAGCGCATAGCTCTCCAAAAGGAAATCCATAAACTTCAACCTGAATATGAGGATGAATTTACGGAATATGATAAATTGTAAGAATATTATAGGGAATCAATTGGTACATATAGGATAACTTAAATATGACAACACTATATTATATACCAGACAAAGACGGTAAGGCATTCATAGCACCTACTGACCAAGATGCATCAATAATGGATGTATCTATAGTAGATACTAAAGGACTTGTTAGTTATTTCGAAGAAATGCTTGGATTACATTGTAAGGATGAGGCTTTTAACGTAAGACTTTGTCGGTATTACAAAATAGTCAGAAAATGGATAGAAGAACATCAGGACAATGTTCTGTATGATTCTTTTAAACTTGCCCATCTGTCTACGGTTCGACAGATGTTGTTATGGCGCGATGAGCTAAAGATGGCACAATGGAATTTCCATTATGACGAAGAGGAAACACGTCTTGGAGCCTTGTCTGCAATAGAGAATATTGAATGTGTCTTCGGTCTTCCTGATAGGATAATAGATGTTGTCAACAAACTTGAATCTCTTGAAAGAAGAGTATTCATAAATTTACGAATTATCATAAATGTAGAGAGAAAAGTTCTCCGTCCATTACTTCGAAGACTTCTTGATGCGATGGAGCAACGAGGAGCCTCAATAACCACCGTTGTTTTTGCTCCGGCAAAGAAAGATAACTTATCTGCCATCAGGAGGCTGCTCCTTTCTGGAAAAGATGAAAAGATATATCTTGATCCGGAGGATAAATCTTTTGAAATCTTATCATTTGAGACAGCTTACGATGAAGCTGAATACATCTCTGTATGCCAATATGATTTTGAAGCTACTCTTTTTATCAATCCAAAATCAAAAGAAACAGATAATCGTCTTGCCGCTCAAAATTTACCAACATCTGGATCTGTTATTACTTCACGTTCAAGAATCTTGAATCTGATGTCATTAGCTCTATCGTTATATGACAACTATTTGCAGATTACCAAGTTGGTTGAATGGTTTACGGCACCTATTCATCCACTGCCCGGTCGTTTCCGTTTCCAACTTGCCGAGGCTATAGCTCGATCGGGGGGATTTATGAATCAAGATTGTCGTGATATTGTAAAAAAGTATATCAATGGCGAATATGAATATCCTAATGATAAGGATAAAGAACTGGCTGAGGCTGAATTAAAAAAAGTTGAGGAGAAACGAAGACTTGAACGTGAAGAAAGAATTCGTCTCTTTGTTCCATATCTTACTTCAGGATATCGAACCGGAGAGAATGCTGAACGTACCCTTATGCAACTGTCGGTGTGGGCACGTCAGCGAATCCATTCTGTGGATGAAGATGACAATTATGAAGCTATAGCTACACAGCTTAATGCACTTGCAGACAGTATAGATATCTTGATGTTGTTATTCTCGGAAAGAGACGAGAAGTTTGATCTGTCTTTAGCCAATGAATGGGTAAGGGATATACCTGCTGAAATAACGCTCCCTCAGCATCCGGCAAGAGTTGGCGCAATATTCACTATTTCCAAACCTTGGGATATAGTATCTCCTGCATCACACATTGTATGGACAAATATGGAGAATGAGGAAATGCCTAACTTTGAATGTGAGTTCCTTTTGCCAACAGAGAGGGAAATGATTATTAAAAATGCTTTTTTCTGGGACAGGGAACATGAAACACGATATAGATTCCTTAATTCCATTATTCCATTTCTTTTTGCAAAAGATAATATTACACTAACAAGTGCAGATAAACGCGGTGGAGAACTTATTGTTCCCCATCCTCTTATTACTCGATTGAAAGTTCAGGTTGAGAATTATAATGAATTTATCCATCATAAGGATACGATTCACAAACGAATCCTTGAAGTCGAAACGGTTGATAACAGCATAAACGTTTCGGAATATAAATTCAGATTTGCTGACCGTATCAAGTTACCAAACCAAATGAGTGCTACCGGACTTGAAACATTAACAGTCTATCCGTTTGATTTCCTTTTTGAACGCATATTAAACTATCAGACAGCAGGTCTTTCAAGTCTGCCCGAACTTCATACAACCCGTGGAAATGTGGCGCACGCCACAATCGCAAAGCTATTCACACCGCGAGACAGCAACAGCAAGTGTGATGCATTTGAAATCAGGGCACGTGTAAACTGTGAATATGAGATAGCATTGCAAGAGTCCATAAATGAATGCGGAGCAGTGTTTATGCTTCCGGAAAATAAACTTGAACTCAGTAATCTACACTATCAGCTTCGTAATTGTATTGAGTCTCTTCTCAATATTATTGAGGCTAACTCCTTGATTGTAGACGGATGTGAGAACCACTACTCAAAATTTGTTGATTTGCACGGGACAACGACAGAAGGAGACGTTGATGACCTGCATGGTTATATCGACATGAAACTTACTGATTCAATTGGCCGTCATGTTGTATTTGATCTGAAATGGACACGCAGCAGGTCATATCATAAAAGTTTGCTGGAAAAGAATCGCTCCACACAGCTGGCAGTTTATAGTGAATTACTGAGTGGAGAAGACAAATCAGTCTTAACAGCATACTTTGTCATGCCAAGAGGGCGTTTGATTTCTTGTTATCCGTTCAAAGGTCGAAATGTCGTAAAGGTTGATCAGGAGAATGTAGATGACATAATGGCACAGTTGATAAATTCGTTCCGATATCGCAGAGACCAATTGATTTCCGGAGTTGTTGAAAATGGGGAACATCATCCAATAGAGGATTTATCTTATGGAAAAGACCGGGTAAATCTAAATCTTTTTCCACTTCCTGAGGGTGATATCCCCGAAACCAAATCAGAGAATAGATTCAGTAATTATCGTCTCTTCAAAGGATTTTAACAATGAAGAATATTACTTACATAAATGCCGGTGCAGGCAGTGGCAAGACATATAACCTCACAGAATTACTTTCCGATGTATTAGGCAAGAAAAAGGCACGTCCTGACGAAGTAATTCTAACCACATTTACTGTCAAGGCTGCAAATGATTTTAAGGAAAAATCAAAGGCCAAGCTGTTTGAGAAAGGCTTGTTTGAAGAGGCAAATATGCTTGATGGCGCCCTTATAGGAACCATACATAGTGTGGCATACTCAATTATTTCAAAGTTCTGGTACTATCTTGGGTTACCGCCAAAACCTCAGATAATGACAGAAGAAGACGGTGATGTGTACCGCGCACAGTCATTAGGCTCTCTTCCAACTAAAGAGGAGCTTGACTTCCTAAAAGATTTTGCTGAGAAATTTGAAATCAAAGAGGCAATGTCTACAACCGTAGACTATGACTTCTGGCAGGCACATCTTAATGCAATAATCGGATTTACCACAAATTATGAAATAGCGGATTACACTAAAAGTATTGAACTATCCAAAGGGGCATTCAAGGAATTTGTAAATCCTGATGCTCCGGTATTGCCATCAACGGATGAAATTATAGAAGCTCTTGAAATACTCAGAGAAATTTTCAATACTCAGAAAGAGTCGGATGCCAATAATAAGCGTAAGGAAGCTGTTAAAGAACTGACTCGAAAAGCATCACGATCTTCATTTGCTTTATATAAAGAGTTATTAAAGCTGGGTCAGTCTATCAAAGCCACAAAAACTCATCCTGTCATATCAGGTATCAATGATAGACTAGCATTGATGTGGCAGACTAAGGAAGTTTATGATTATGTTTCCAAATACATAGATGTCGCATTCAATCTTGCCGAACGTTGGCGTAATCAATATGAAGCCTTTAAGAAAGAACGGAATATTCTCGATTTCAATGACTTGGAAAAATACCTGCTTTGTTTGCTTCGCACTACATTCGCTGCTAAAGAAATTGGCGCAAAATATAGATATGTATTTGTCGACGAGTTTCAGGACTGTTCCCCTATACAGATAAAAATTTTCAATGAATTGAGTCAATTGGCGGAACATTCATTCTGGGTTGGAGATATGAAGCAATCAATTTTTGGCTTTCGTGGATCCGACACAACACTCACAGATGCAGTGATAAAAACCATTGAGGAAGAGAAAACAAATGGTTGCGATATTCGCACACTTCCCAAATCGTGGCGTTCTGTGCCGGAGATTGTGAAATTCTGCAATGGAATATTTGTCAGAGCGTTTGCACCGGACATACCCGAAGAACGAGTGCGCCTTGAACCAGTGCGTTTATCAGATTCATCGGTCGCGCCATTGATACTATGGGATGTAGAAAACGAAGAGACATTGACAGGGCTTATAGCTCACTTGATTGAAGATGGAGTTTTACCATCTGATATAGCTGTGCTGAATCGCCGCGGGGATCCCCTCAACAAAATAGGAGAACTGTTGGCTGAATCTAATATCCCGGTCAATTTAAGCACTGAATCTATAATGACGTCAAAATCAGCCAAACTCGCAAAAGCTGTCTTAAGTGTGGCCGATAACGATGCTGACTCTCTCGCGAAGGGAGAAGTAGCGTTTCTACTTGATTCACGATATTCGACAGATAATCTTATTTCGGAAACCCTCTTTCATATAAATACTGAGTCCGGGCGTCCTGAACATAGTTTCCTAGATGAAATTCCAGTTCTTAAACGTCTATCAGAAATTCGCAACCGTCTCAGCCAACAGTCTGTAGCGGAATTTGTAGAATCTGTAATTCTCGAACTTAATTTGTTTGAGGAGGCAATGAAATGTTCTCCTCGTAAGGAATGTGTTAAAGTTTTGAACACGATAATTGAAGCTGCTAAGACATTCGAAGAAATTTCGCTTCGTCTTGACACAACTCCAACTGTTAAGGGATTCATAGATTATTTAAGCAGTGACAAAGTTACTCTACCAGGAGATCCTGATGGTGTTGTGCTTCTGACAATGCACAAGTCTAAGGGACTTGAATGGAAACACGTAATAGTTACATCGTTGTCTTCTAATCCGGCTAATGAGAAGACAATAATGAAGAGAGAAGTTTTCGGAGTGCATTTCCACCGAAATGAAATGCCGTCGTGTGCTAATCTTTTTCCAGATGTCTACATATCGCTCATGCCTTTTATATATGGTTCCGGCAATACAAATGTTCCCGCACCATTAGATATTATAATTCGGAATAAACCTGAATTTACGCAGGTTTGTAAAGATAAAATTTCAGAAGAAACTCGATTGCTTTATGTCGCGATGACACGTCCCACCCATCAGTTAATTCTTTCTCTCAAAGGCAAATCGCCTTTGCGTTGGTTGGTTGACATGGGCTTGTCCGAGTTTGCTGACGGAGATACATTAAGTAGTGCTTTTGGTTTCATATATCAAAGTTTTGATACCGAAGCCGTGATAGAGGAAGCGTCTCTGCCTAAATTGACCTATCAAATTGAAAGCGTTCATATCGATCATGAAAGGAGGGACTATTCTCCAAGCATGATCAAGGGCAAATGCGTGTTGAAGGGTTATTGGGATTTCGGTCAACGGATACCTTTGGGTAAATTGCCTAAAGATGTTGACATGGAAATTGTAGGTAACTGTATCCATCATATATATCGTCTTTGTCAGAATGGTTATCCAAATGATAGAGATGTAAATTCTATAATTTCTTCTTATGGGTTGTCAACGGCACTATGTGGAACTAAAGAAATAAAAGGTGCTTGGAGATTTCTGATGGAGTTTATTGAAGAGCATCACGGACATATTGTAACTCATGATCATGAAAGACCTTTCATATTGCACCAGAATGGAAAAGTTTACACGGGGAGTATAGACCTTACAGTGTCTACTTTGGATGGTATTGTCCTTATAGACTACAAGACGTGTCCAATGGGGAATGATAAGATACTTGATTATGATAATCAGCATTATGCAGGACTATATGCAGGTCAGCTTGGATGTTATAAGTCAGCATTGACGTTAGCCGGATATAATGTTCTGGCTTCATATGTATACTATCCTGTATCTGGTTTAATAGTTGAATTATAATAATTGAATTCTTTTCAAGAAGGATAGGGCAATGTTTTTAGTTCTTACTTGAATTGATTGTTTTAAAATTATGTAAAGTGTCAATTGTTGATATAGCAATTTGATAACTAATTTGTTGTTCAGATACTTGACATGATTAAAAAATTTATGTAATTTTGCACATAGATAATTTGAATCTCAAAAGTATCATGGGCATAGTATATGATCCAAGTAAGACTCCCCAAGAGATGGCAGACGCTGCGGGAGTATCGTTGACGGATGTACGGAATTTCCTTCAACGTAATCCAATCTGCAATTATCGTGCGGACAGAGCGAATTATCTCCGTAAACAGGTTGAAGATTTTTTCTTAAGCCATCCTGAGGCCTCGGAGAAAGATGCAGCTGCATCATTGAAACTATCTTTACCGACTATTAAGAAATATATTAAATTCCCTGTGGAATCTGCCAAGAAAAGTGTTAAGGGTAAGGGGAAAGAACCATTCCATTTAAGAGGACTGTCCGTGAGCAATACAGACAGTGAGATTCTTCGTGATATCATAGATATTTATCTACCTAAGAAAAGAACCTTTGACTGCGACCTGACTTTCGGGCGTGGAGAGTTTTACTCCGGTGGATTGCAAGTGCCAAATAACCGTTATGACAAGTATTTGTTTGACAAGCTTGGATCAAAGAGATATCCGGCCATGCCACTCGATGAAGCGGAGAGACTGCCTGACGGCTGCTTCGGGTCTATCGTCATAGATCTCCCAATAAGCATCGATAATTCTGATTCAGGAGTCAATGCCTTCAAGTCGCTTAACTCCATGTTTGATACCTATCACGAAATGCTGTCAATGGCCTCACGACTGTTGAAGAAAGGCGGTATCCTCGTATTCAAGACCGTCGACTTTGTACTTCGTAACGCTGAGGATGCTAGATTCTCGGGGCAGTGGGCAACCGATCATGCCATAGACTATGCCCTTGAACTTGGCTTTGAACTGACAGACCGGTTTATTCTTGTAAGGCATAAATGGCTTCAGACATCCGGATCGATGAAGATCCGTACCGGACTAAAACATGGTTATTTCCTTGTGTTTACGAAAATAATCTAAGCTTATATGGGAAAAATAAAATATAATCCGGAACTCTCCATAAAGGAGATCAGCCGTAATTCCGGAGTGTCGGAAGCAGCTGTCAGGAAATATATCAGAGACAATTTCATTGACCGTGAATATGACTCACAGCTTATAAAATTCCGTAGGGTACAGCAGTACTTCAAGGATAATCCTGATTCAACCAATACCACAGCGTCAGAAGCATTGGGAGAAGGCTATTCACGCAATACTATTGAGAAATACAGACATGAAGAAAACGCTCCGAAACCAAACGGAGATAAGGTATATCTCACCATGTCTGATCCCGCCATGTCAAAGGCTACCGTTGCCACGGTATCGAATGAAGACAGGTTGATTCTCGGAATCATACTGCGCCTTTATTTAGACGGTGATGACCGTTTTGATTGTGACCTGACATTCTCAAAGGGTGACTTCTACAGGTATGGCCTACAGTATCCGCGCCACTGCTACGACCTTTATCCCGAACAACCGGCTGATCTGTCGGATGCTCCGGAAGTCAGGCCTCTTGAGGAAGGGTATGTGCTTCCGGACAACTCCCTGTCTTCCGTCGTCATTGATCTCCCGCAAAGCATAAGCGAGAATGGACATAGGAGCCCTGAAGCATTTCAGAGCATCAGTCATCTTGCTCTCTCATACTATGATATGTTGAGGCTTGCGTATAGAAAGCTCCGTCATCTGAGCGATATCCAGCCGGGAGGGATATTGATAGTGAAAACAGGAGATATGACCTGGGAGGGTAAGACGCTTTGGATGTCAAAGATCGTGACTGAACTTGCGACAGGGAGGTTGACAAGAATAAGCGCAGATGTATACGACGAGCTGAGGGCCGAGGCGGAACGAAGTGGATCAAGAGTGGAATCTGAATTTCCCCTGTTTGACATGGAACTCGTCGATAAGTATGTGCATACGTATGACCCGGGAGTATTAGAGGACAGTACGGAGAATGGACACTCCATCAAAGCCCATGACTATTTTCTTGTCTTCCGGAAGGGCAAGGAGCCACGTGATTATGACACTTTCTATTATGGAACAGACTCTGAATTGGAAAGCATTGTGGAAATGCTTGCAAATGATAAACGTTCTTCATTCGGTCATACCCTTGTGTCTCGTAAATCCCGTGCCAATGGAAAACGAGTCATTGAAGTCCATATGCCCCAGAAGTCCAGGACAAACCATATCAATAAGCAGACGATAGTGGATGAGGAACTGAAAAACAGGATAGCAAAAATGCTTGACATTTCAATACCTTTTCCGGCCTATCGGAATGGTGAGCAGTTTCTCAAATATCTAAAGGAGGCTGTAAAGGAACGTTTGACGGAGGAAAGCTCTCCGTATCCGGAAAACCGTAAGATTCCATCTTCGAAGGAGACGGATAACGCTTTGGCTGAGATACTCAGAAAAAGCGGTGTCAAGTTCATCCAATGGTCGATAGGAGACCGGAGACATCCGGAAGACTGTTACCGTACTATCCTTGACCCAGGCATTGTTGAACCACAAAACGACAATCAGATATGATAAACACTAAAAATAATATTTATAGTCCTGAAGAATTAGCCTTATTTTTGAAAGAATACGGAATCTCCAAAGGCTGGCTAAACAGAGGCATAGATGCTTTCAAAATCGGAAGTGTGATCTCGCAGAAAATTGTTGAGGAGAGAAATAAACTCACTCATAATGGCATATTCCACAATTCCGGGAACAGGGATAGCTTCCTGAAGCTGCTGTCCAAAAAGATTGGCAAGAAAATCGTTTCGAAATTTAAATTTAATGATTACACGGAGGTTAAGATAAGTGGCGAGAATCATGATCTTCAGCTTGAAGTCTATGAAGATCACATATCAGTAAATTTTGGTTCATATTCCGACAAGGTTTACGTCGGACTCCACTCTAATTTCTATGAGGAGGTATTGAGTTTTCTCTTTGACGTAGACAATGATTTCAACAAGCTTGTTCAGCACTACCATCGGCTTTGTCAGAGTATATCATATTACAACCCATTGTTTGATAAAGTAACTAAAGAAGATAATTTCATATCTTCATTGACCGACAAATCCCAATATGATCAGTTTAAGCAGGAATTTGAAAATGTCATTTTAAGCTTGCAACCACTTGAGGAATACTTTAATCTGTCAAAGTGGGATGAATCGTTGCGTGCCTATGGTGTTGTTCCTTCAGTTAATGAAATATCAGCAGTAAGTAGGTTAGCCTCCGGTAAACCACTTGATAAATGTTCAAAATATCAGAAACGTTATGAGAAAGCTCTTGCGGCTCTGACGCGTGCGAATGAGTATGGTCTCTTGGCAGAGGAACAGTTAAAGTTATTGCAGCCTTGGTCGGATTTCATCTCAACAGTAGCCGGTGAGGATGCTATGAAAAGCATTACAGTGCTGTATATATCGTCTGTAGAAAAGGCTTTCATCGATGCCATACAACAATGTAATCTCCGTAACACACCCTATATGCGTAAAAAACGCCTTAGGATGGAAGCAAATGTTGAGCTGTGTAAGAAATTGAAGGATGCTCATGGACTTTATTGTTTCATTGATAATTCTTATTATGATTCCAAAACAGGTCACGTCAACGTTGTTACGGAGGATAATCAGGTATGGGTGTTCAGAACCGCGAGAGAAACGCCTTCGTTTGACGAAGGCACTGTTTTCATAAACATCGTCAAGACTCTTACCCAAGTCAGTAAGATTTTGCAATCCCTGTCGGTGATCTTGAATGGCAAATATCAATCCGTAGTAACAAAGGCCAGAATGTACTGAGCGAGATCATGCCCTATATTATTAAATATCAAGATCTGTCAAAAAACGGTGTTGGAATTGATGTAAAGGGGATTTATAAAGAACGTAAACCAAACCTATGATTGTATGTATATCCAGCATTGAAAAGGAGTGGAAGGCTTCGAATAAGGGTATAATTTTTGACATTAAACGCAAAATTTAGCATATGGGAAATTTCTGAAATAACTTTGCATTGTGGAAACAAAAATTTCATTAATATGCAGCGAGTTATTTCATTTATTGTTATGATTTGAACGTAGGTCAGTTTCTCAAGAATGATAGGAGAAGGTCTCAGTAAAACCACACGCCTGGCCCGAATTATTCAAGACTATACAGACGGCAGCAGTGAAAATCGGGCTGGACTATCCGTTGAGTACTATAAGGGCTTACATCACTGAAATAGCAACACCGGAGAACAGACAAAACGACCTGTTCTGTCTTAAAGGATATTGCCATCTTTATCCTAACTACTCCTGTAGGAGTTACAGCAAGGTTCTGGCATGAAAGTTTAATTCAAGAAAATAAAAAAAATGACAACACACAATCTACCTATAGTAGGAGCCATTTGCGGCGATATACTCGGCTCATGCTATGAAGGAGCCGGTGTAAAACATCTGGATCATCAGCTTTGTCTCAGATCGGACAGGTTTACAGACGATACAGTCTGCACCATCGCGGTAACCGATGCCATAATCAATGATTTGCCGTTTGCCGATGCCCTACGTAAATGGTGCAGGAAATATCCATACGCAGGCTATGGCGGAGCGTTCCGCCATTGGTTCAGAGAAGAAGATGCAACCCCTTATAACAGCTGGGGCAACGGATCGGCAATGCGTGTCAGCGCAGCTGGTGCTTTAGCATCTTCTCTGGATGAGACGCTTGATCTCGCAAGACGGTCTGCGGAAGTCACCCATAATCATCCCGAGGGGATCAGAGGTGCCCAAGCCACGGCCGCAGCTATCTTTCTTGCCCGAAACGGGAAGTCTAAGGAGGAAATCAAGCACTATATCGAGGAGTCTTTCGGTTATGACCTTGACAGAAAGTTCTCCGATATCCAGATGTGTTACAGTTTTGACGTCAGCTGTCAGGGAAGTGTTCCTGAATCAATCATCTGTTTTCTTGAAAGTACAGATTATGAGGATGCAGTCCGTCACGCCATTGCCATGGGTGGAGACGCTGACACGATGGCTGCCATAAGCGGAGGAATTGCGGCTGCTTTCTATAGTGAGATACCGGAATCTATCCTGACTCACTGTATGAATCGACTTCCCGACGATATGAAGAAAATCATAACCGATCTGGATAAATGAAGTCATGAAAATCGCAGTAAGGTGTATTTATTACCTGCCGGTGACACCGAACTTTCTCATAGTTGATCTTCCGTCTGATGAATGGCAGTCATTCCTATGGGAAAGAGATTCGAGGATTAATATCATCAGACAGTATCTTAGAAATCCGGGACCTTCAATAAGAGAGGTATCCTGGATACCTTTAGAAGGTCTATCGGAAGAAGAAAAGAGAGAACTGTCAGGCGTGGTCGGCAAGTCGGCTTGATCTGTAATTCTTAAAAAGAAATGAAGATACTTTCACCATTACCACGCGAGTCATGGGACCGCTGGAACAATCTTGAAAACCCTATTAACCTCAATTGCCTCTGGAACGAGCTAGGGTTGCCGGCAGATGCAAGGTTATCGGAAAATTTATGACGGCGCCAGATATAAAGCCCGCAGTTTTCATGATAAAGAACTGCACCGAATTTTTGGTGATGACGCGATTTATATTGACTATCAGATGGCACACAAGGGGATTGATCACACGGATCTGATAGGGTGGCAACAATATTACCTGCCGGCTAAAGTATTCGTTCTGGAACTGCGTAATAAGAAGCTTGAAGAAGAAAATCTACGGTTAAGCACATTGACGGCTGCATCAGAAGAGGCACTCCTTAAAGAGTTACCAAAATATGCACAGCAGTTCAAGGAAAGGGAGACCCAATATATAAGAAACGTCATAGCCTGTAGATACAAAATTGACTATTACAGGGATTTCCTATACCATCAACGTGTTTACGGAGTGAAGCAGGATGACTGTGAGACAAACTTTAGATTTTTCCGGAAAATGGCAAAAGATGCGATTCGTTTCTATGAATCTCGGCTTAAGATCATGTTAAAGGAGGTATACAGCGATATTCCGGAGAGAATCACAAGTTTACCGATATCAACTATCAATGAAATGTGTGGTACCGATCTGAGTAAACCCCAATAGTAGGCAGATTTTCACCAGATAGTATTTTACTCCTATTAAATCAAACACTTATATACTTAAAACATAATACGATTGCTAATGAAACGCTACCTGTTAATGATTATTTGTTTCCTCCTCATAGTTCCTTGTTATGGAAGGACGATTAAACGAGGAGCTTGAAAATATCAAAAGAGACCCTGGTAAAGTTACAGAATACAGTGAGGTGTGTGGAGGATATGGGGCAGTGTTCAATTATCTGAATTTATATAAGAGTGGTTTCAGCGGCATAAGCTTAATAGGCAAGGGTGATGACGGGAGGTTCTATAAGCACTATGATACCAAAATTTATCCAAGAAGAAAGATTGGCTGGAACTATTACAGAGAACTTCCTGATCCCAAATACCCGAATGCTTATGGGGACATCTTTACGAAAAGAGTTAATGACACAAATATTAACCTTCAGGAAATTTATAATACGGAATTTTTTGAACTCGTCACAGAGTGGGTGGGATTTAGTTCAAGCAACCTAATAGAAAAAGATGGATGTGTAGGTGACAGTTTTAGAAGAAAATGGGACTATGAATATGATAATGACGGCAATCTCACAAGTATATTGATTGACGACAGATACTTTATAAACCATAAAGTTAAAGTATCAATTGAATATGTTTATGAAGAATAAAATGACTCTTATGGATGATGTATTAGATATTAACGAATCGTTTCAGACAATTATAAACGAGAATCGCGAAGATTTCATGAAACTGTACATAAACTTTCAGGCACTTATATAGTCTCAAAGCATCCTCAGCTTATGTATCTAAAAAATACCCTGGGTCCATATCAACTATCAGTTTTACTGGGAGAGCCGTGGTGACCGACTCTACTTGAATGACAAGTCACATGATAAACTCAGTTATGTTATAATGTAAAAGTAATTATTAATGAACCAGTTATTGGATACAACATCAGAGTTGCCTGCCTTGCTTGAATGGGCAAAGACACAGGGAACTTCCGTGTTAGGTAAATATTTAAAATCAGATATTGAATGGGAGTTAGTCACCATTCATTACTGATATCAAGAATGCCGGACCTTTGATAATATGATAAAATGTGAAAATATGAAGCAATCTGTTCCCGATTTGACACCGAGGTCGGATAATCCGATTCTACAAAAGCTTCATGCAGAGAGAGCAGAGCATGAAACTGAGGTTAAAAGGCTGAACCAAGAGTTAAAGAAGGCAAGAAATGAGTTGTTCTCCATTAGGCAAAGACTCAAAGCTGAGTTGGTAAAAGCTCATCAGGAAGAATTTGATAACTTCTATAGCAGGTTAATGAATCTCAAATCAATCGAAATGATATATCGAGAAGCATATCTGAAGAAAAAACATAGTCTTCTCAAACTTTACGGTTCAATCTGAAAGGTCTATTGGAGTTCCATCCAAAGCTAAATCAAACATTGTACAGCAATGTACAATATGCTTTTGAAGGAGTTTCTATAGATTGGTCTTGCTCCTATAGAAGATTCTAATTCAGAAATCCTGATTTTAGGTACACTGCCGGGTAAGGAGTCTTGACGAGTTACTCAATATTATGCAAATAGCAGTAATCATTTCTGGAAAATAATATACAAAGTGTTTGGCTGTCATATGGGATTGGAATATCAAGACAGACTGAGTTTTCTTAGAAATCATCATATCGCCTTATGGGATGTACTCCAATCCGCGGATAGGGAAACAAGCCTTGACTCAGGCATCAAGAACCCCAAAGTAAACGATGTGGAAGGGTTCATTAGAAGGCATCCAAAGCTTCGAGTTATTTGTCTAAATGGAAACGAAGCATACCGATATTTTACGGCTTACGTTGGCTTTTACAATATTCCGGAAAACATACGTATTATTTCCCTTCCAAGTACAAGCTCATCCAATACTCATTTGACAATCGATCAGAAAGTTAATCGTTGGAAAGAATTAAAATATCGTGGTTAAGCAGTGGTATGTAGTTGAATAGACCTTTTTTTAGGTCTACATCCTTATAATGATATATTTGTTGATCTGTAAATTTTTCATTAAATTTGCATCTCATTCAAATTAGATGTAATGAAAGACTTAAATCGACTTAAAATAGTTCTCTGCGAGAAGAAAAAAACCAGTAAATGGCTGGCTTCTGAATTGGATAAGAACCCAACCACTATCTCTAAATGGTGTACCAATACAATTCAGCCTGATTTACCAACTCTTAATCGTATTGCAGTATTATTGGACATAGATATTAAGGATTTAATTCAAAGCACAAAGCAACAGTTGAATAGATGAAGATACTGAGTTGGAATGTGAATGGTGTGCAAGCACGACTGGAAGCTGTGAATCAGTTGGTAGCCGAGTTGCAACCTGACATTATGTGCTTTCAGAAAGTCCGGAAGAAAGGTGCTTTCCTGACCAGTATTGACGGCTACTTTGGATGGCTTGGCATTATGGACGACGGTTTGTTTGGAGGTGTCAGCACATATATCCGTCGTGGATTTCCTTTTGAGTTTGAGGCTCAGCGGAATGATATGCCGGAATGGTTGATGGAAACAGGATGCCTGAATGTGA
>CAMWLX010000006.1 GCA_947175225.1 uncultured Porphyromonadaceae bacterium | reverse complement strand
AACAAAATGGTAACATTTTTGCAACTTACGTAATCTAATTTTTAAGAAATATTGAGAAATATTGGGAAAAATCAGAGTTTTTTAAAACTTTTTTAACTAAATTGTGTTTTTATGTTAAGGGAAGTGCGGTGAGAATCGCACTATTCTGATGTAAATATAGAGAGAAACAACAGGTAAAAAACAACAAAAAATGACCATAAAGTTTCACAAAAATTCATTGAAATGAAGAGTATAATTCCAAAATAGCTTTTTCAGGACATATGTGTGAAAACATATACTGAATAAAATATTACTCAATTGCGTTGCAATTGAATTCAGGTGAAAAACTAATCAATCTATCAAATAATTAAAGTATGAGAAAATTGTTTCTAATTTTGGTGACTCTGATGTTGTGTGGCTGGACCGCCATGGCCCAGAACGCTACATATCGTGGCACCGTGCTCGACGCAGCAAACAACCAGCCTCTGATCGGAGCGACCATCTCTCCTATCGGAGGGGGTCAGGGAACAGCCGCCGATATAGACGGCCACTTCACACTGACTGTTCCTCAGAACGTCACTCAGGCAAAGGTTTCTTATGTTGGCTTTGCCGATCAGGTGGTAACTCTCTCCAACAATATGACTGTCTACCTTGACAGTAAGGACACGGCTCTTCAGGATGTCGTAGTCGTGGCTTACGGTACGGCCAACAAGGAATCTCTTACAGGTTCTGTGGCTGTAGTAGGCTCCAAAGAGATAGAAGAGCGTCCGGTGACCTCCGTCACTACTGCGCTTGAGGGTAATGCTCCCGGCGTCATGGTTAACAATGCCACTACTCAGCCCGGTGAGTCCGCTTCTATCCGTGTGCGCGGTTTCTCTTCGATCAACGGTAACAACTCTGCACTCATCATCCTTGATGGCACAGAGTATGTAGGCGATATCGCCGCTCTCAACCCTAACGACATTGAGTCGATGTCGGTGCTTAAGGACGCTGCTTCCTGCGCGCTTTACGGTAACCGTGGCGCCAACGGTGTGGTGCTTATCACTACCAAGAAGGCAAAGAGAGTCGGTAAGGTCGACGTGACTCTTCAGATCCGTCAGGGTGCATACGAACGCGGTCTTCCTTTCTACGACCGTCTTGATGCCGACGATTGGATGCAGACCACTTTCAATGCTCTTGTCAATGGTTCTGTCTCCGGTCAGAATTGGAGCCGCCAGCAATCTATCGATTACTGGAAGGAAAACTATATCCCCGGCTTCGCAATGCTCAATATCTATGATAAGGCCAACAACCAGCTCTTTGACTCAAACGGTGTCTTCAACGCAACCCGCAAGGCGGGCTACAACAGCAAGGATATGGACTGGTGGGACGGCGTCTCTCGTACCGGCCACCGTCAGGAATACTCCGTGAGTATGGCCGGCGCGACTGAGAAGTTTAACGCTTTCGCTTCCGGAAGCTATATGAAGGAGAACGGTTATGTGCTCCTCACCGATTTCGAGCGTTTCAATGGTCGTGTCAACCTCAATGCCAACCCGGTCAGCTTCCTTCGTGTCGGCCTTAACCTTAACGCCGCTCAGACTGAGAGCCAGAGAAGCCCTCTTGATTCCGACAACCTCGGTGTGACCATCAACCCCTTCTCGATGACAGCTAATAAGGCTCCTATCTATCCTTACTACCTCCACGATGAGAATGGCAACATCGTCTACAGCGACGGTGAGCCTGTCTGGAACCAGGAGTCATATAACTCTGATGGCAACATAGTTTGGAACATCCGCGAAGACCGCCGCAATTATAGCGTGACTATGTTTGACGCTTCTCTCTATGGTACTATCGTGCTTCCCTATGGTTTCGACCTTACTGTCAAGGGCGCGATGTTCCGCGACAAGACCAACGAGATGGAGTATGCCAACAACAAGATCGGATCCCAGATGAATGTGGGTTCTTATTCCAAGACTTACTACACTACCAGCACCCATACTTTCTCTCAGATGCTCAACTGGGAGCATGATTATGGCGACCATCATGTAGATGCCCTTCTTAGCCATGAGAACTATGCGTATGACTACACTGAAAACTTCGACCGCAAGTCGGGTCAGGAGCTTCCGGACAATATCCATATGGGCAACTTCTCTGAGATGATGGATATGACAGCTTATGCTGTAGGCTACAAGTCGGAATCATATCTGGCCCGCGCACGTTATAACTACAATCAGAAATATTACGGAGAGGTCTCTGTTCGTCGTGACGGTAGCTCACGCTTCGCGAAAGAAGACCGTTGGGGTACATTCTGGAGCGTCGGTGGCAGCTGGATTATCTCAAAGGAGAAATTCCTACATGATGCAAACTGGATCAATTTCCTAAAACTCCGTGCATCTTACGGTTCGGTAGGTAATGATATGTCGGCCGGCTACTATGCATATTGGGGTCTCTACAACTTCGGCTGGTCGCTCGCCGGCTCTACAAATGTGCTCGTTCCTTCTCAGCTCGCCCCATCCGGATTGAAATGGGAGGCTACCAAAACTCTCGACGTTGCTCTCGAAGGCTCGCTCTTCAACGACCGCTTCAACTTCAGCATCGGCTACTATAACAAACGTAACACCGACCTCCTCTTCTGGGTAAAAGCTCCTGGGTCGGCCGGCTCACTCGGCAATACGGGTACAGATGCCCAAGTGCTCAAGAATATCGGTACGATGCAGAATATCGGATGGGAACTTCAGTTTGGCGTAGACATCATCCGCACCAAAGACTGGAAATGGGATTTCAAGGCTGATGCTTCGTTCCTCAAGAATAAGATTGTCAAACTCCCCGACAACCAACATCAGGTGGGCGACGGCCTCTTTATCGGCAAGAGCCTCTATGAGAGATACACTTATGAATTCGCAGGTGTTGACCAGCTTACCGGTAATGCTCTTTATGAACTCAATCCCCATTCGCCCGACTACTACTATTATGATGAGGACGGCGTTTGGACATGGGACGAGGAGGCTGCAACTCAGGCACAAGAGAATGCTGCCAACAATGGCGCACTCGTGCAGATTGGCGATAAGTATTACACCACCCGCACCACTTATGCCGGACGTAAGCTGATGGGGACAGCTCTCCCGACAGTGTTCGGTTCATTCGGTACAAGCGTCGGCTGGAAGGGCATCAACCTCAGTCTCCTCTTCACTTACAGCCTTGGCGGTAAACTTTATGACGGCAACTATGCAGGCTACATGAGTGTAGGCGCGTCTTCAAGAGCCGCTCTCCACAAAGACCTTCTCAAGTCTTGGACAGGTGCTCCCGAGGGTATGACGGAAGACAGCCCCAACCGTATTGACAAGAACGGCATCCCGGCGCTCGACACAAATACAAACTCATACAACAATTCAGCAAGTAGCCGTTGGCTTGTCGACAACAACTATATGACACTTAAGAACATCAACCTCTCCTACGACTTCCCGGCTAAATGGGTCAGTGCTCTTAAGATGCAGAGCCTCAACCTCGGTTTCGCTGTTGACAACGCTTTTATTATCACAGCAAGAAAGGGTATCAATCCACAATATAACTTCTCCGGAGGTCAGGGCAACTACTTCGTTCCTGCTCGAGTGTATTCATTCCAGCTCACTGCAAAATTCTAAAAACTTGAATATAGTATGAAAAATAAAATATTGCTTTCAGGCTTAGTATCTGTTGGGTTGCTTGGCTGCATGACATCATGCGACAGCGACTATCTGCAGACAGAGCCTATCACCAACATCAGCGAGAGCACAGCGGTGGCTTCTACCAAGGCCGCTCAGATGAGTGTCTATGGCATCGCGCGTATCATGTTTTCTCAGCTCGATACCTCTTATCCGCGTGCATGCAACGGTGAGGCTACCTACACTCAGTATGTAAATGAGGTGCTCAGTCCTGACAATGTGTCGTATTTCAATATGGGTGAGTGCGGACGTCTGTGGTATACCTGGCAGTCGCTGACGGATAAGAACAATACGCGTAACGACGCTATCTGGGACTATTGCTACATGATTATCGGGCGTGCCAACACAATTCTCGCGACTATTGACGGTGCTGAGGGTACAGAGGCTGAGAAACAGTGGATCACCGCTCAGGCACTCACTTATCGCGCTCATGGCTATCTGCATGCCCTCCAGTGGTTTGGCCCGAGATGGCAAGACAGCAACAACGGTGAGGCTTATGCCGTTATCCTTCGCACCGAGCCGGGCACAGGCGCCACTCCTCTGGGCACTATGAATGAGGTTCTTGACCTTATCTATGATGACTGCAAGACTGCGATTGACCTCTATGGAAAGAGTGGCAAGTCGCGTAGCGAGATATGGCAGCCGGATATCGAGATAGCTTACGGCACTCTCGCAAGAGCCGCTTTGCTTAAGAATGACTGGGCCACTGCTCGTTCCGCTGCGAAAAACGCACGCGACGGATATCCTATTGCTTCCAACGATGACTACATGGGTGGATTCATTGTGGAGACCTCAGACTGCATGTGGACTAACTGGGATAATGATATCTACTATTCATCTTTCGGCAGCTGGTTCTCCTGCAACGGTGCCTATCCTTGCAACTGGAGCCGTGGTTTTGGCATCAATATCGATCTTTACCGCAAGCTTGATCCTAAAGATATCCGCCGTCAGTGCTTCTTCACTCCCGACAAGGCTGCCGAGGTGGCTAAGATCGCAGGCTACGAGGATGTAGCAGGAATTACAGAGGCTGATTTCTGGAATGGCAACAATACTACTGTTGCTACTATGGACTGTGCCGCCGGTGGCCTTGCCAAACTCGCCAAGGGTTTTGTGGAGTATTCTGTCAATAACAATCCTATGGCTCGTTACGCTACCTCTTATCCATACTGCCCTGTGAAAAGTGGTGTGCCTTCTACTACGCCTTCAAGCATGCAGTTCGGCGCAGCAGTGAAGATGTGGAGTAATGGCAACAATGGTGTCTACGGTGATTCCAAGTATCCCTGGATGCGTGCCACTGAGATGCTTCTTACTGAGGCTGAGGCCGCTTACATGGCAGGAGATCAGGCGGATGCTGCCAATCTTCTCACTCAGCTTAACTCAATGCGTATTCCCGGTTATGTTGCTCCTTCCGGCGAGGCTCTTCTTGAAGATATCCGTCTTTGCCGCCGTATCGAACTTTGGGGTGAAGGTCAATCTTGGCTTGACTTCAAGCGCTGGAATCTCCCCGCGGAGAAGCGCGAGTTTATTGATGGTGATGTCACTTCCGGCAACTGTCCCGCTTCTTATGCGAGCAGTATTCTGCCTACTGCGGCAAACGGCTGGCGCCTGACTATTCCTCAGGCTGAGTCTGACTTCAACTCGGCTTATGACAGAACCCTTATGGGCTATAAGGAATAAGCAAGCAATAACTCGTTTGAAATACCATTACAGGTAACCGGTGAACAGTTGTTTCAATCGTAGATACATCTAAATAAATTAAATAAATCGAATTGCGGCTAAAAGTGGGTAAAAAAGTCCACTTTTAGTCGCAATTCGATTTTATGGAAGAGGCGTCAACTGCAGAATCAGATAGATATCTTGGAAAAGTCCTCGAGGGTCTCGCAGGCGTCGGCAGACACCAAGCCGTAGTGACTGTCAGCACAGACAGCACAGACAGCAGAGACATCATCTATACTTTCCTTTTTTTATTAAAAATTCGTTAAAATGGTTGCCAAAACGGATGCCATTTGTTATCTTTGTAGAGAAATTTAAACACATTGAATTATGCAGGTAGTATCAGCAAGAGAATTCCGTGCAAATCAGGGCAAGTTCCTGAATGCCGCAAAGAGAGGTCAGTCAGTCCTTCTCACATCCAGATATGGAAGTTTCAAGATTACTCCCGTCAGCGAGGAGGATACCTTGACCGAACGCATATGCAGGGGGCTGGAAGAAGTGAAAGCCATTATGGATGGAAAGATAAAAGGTCATTCTGTAGAGGATTTGCTCAATGAACTTTGAAATACAAGCGACCGATGATTTCCTAATCATTGATTCCTGTCGCCTCCATATAGCTCCTTCGGGAAGCTGATCAGCCGCACGTCAAGGTCGTCTACACGCACATCGAGCGCATTCTCATTGAAGATGCCGTAAGTCATGCCGCGTACCCATCCTTCACCGTCGCAGGGACGGCGGTCATAGACTCCTTTTTGATATGGAGTAGAGTCTACGAGATCAATCCTTATGTTGTCGACCACTATATCATAGATTTTCCCCGGGGTGTCGCAGCCTATGAAGATCCCATTCTCGGAAGTGGCGAAGATGTTGATGAAGCGTATGTTGTGTATCGGTCCGCAGGCTCCCTTTGTGGCGCCTTTAGGGAAACGCCACCCTGCATCTTTGTGGTTGCCTACGGCACGCGGATAAGACGTGATGTAGATAGGCTCCGATTGCCCCCACCATACATCAGAGAAAAGATGGCAGTCGAGGATTATATTGGAGAATGTCACGTTCTCAACGCTTCCCTCATCACGGTTCTGTATGCCGATGCCCCGGTTGGAGTCGCGGATGATGCAGTTGTCGAATGTCACGTGTGAGATACGGTCCATATTTTCCGACCCGATCTTTACGGCGCAGCTCCGCGATGTCATGATGCAGTTGCTCACTACTATATCGTAGCAGGGACCGTATTCCTCAAATTCCCTGCGGTTTTTCAAGCAAATACAATCATCCCCACTCTCTATGTAGCAGTTGGAGATCCGCACTTTATGAGAATGGTCTATGTCAATGCCATCCCCGTTGCGCACCTTGAGATTGTTGAGAAGTGATATGTCGGAGATCGCCACATCATGGCATCCCACGAGATGCACCGTCCAATAAGCCGAGTTTGCTATGGTGACATCTGATATCCTCACATTCTCGCACCCGAAGAGGGTAAGCACGTGTGGACGCGGATCAAAGGTAGTGACAGGCTTCAGCTCATATGAATCATCAAGCTCAGCCCCCATAAAAGCTACTGCATTTCCGTCGATACGCCCGGTGCCGGAAATGGAAACGTTCTTGAGGTCAGTCCCAGATATCCACATCATCCCTTCACCCTCATTAGCTCGGAAAGCCGACTCCTTATATATAGACTCGTCTGGATTGGCAAGCAAGGTGGCGTTAGCTTGAAGATGCAGGTCAATGTTCGACTTTAGATGAAGCGGCCCCGAAAGATAGGTATGTCCCGAAGGAAACAGCACTTGTCCCCCTCCCGATTCTGAACAGGCATCAATGGCCTTCTGGATAGCCACGGCATCATCAGCCTTCCCATCTCCCTTAGCCCCAAAATCAATGACATTCACATCTTTGGCAGCAGCTGCCAAGGTCCATAATCCCATCCCCAATGCAATATATCTCAGATATTTCATTCTTTTTTGTATTTATTGTCCCGTGAGTTACCATGGGATATCATGTGAAATCATGGGTTGCCATGAGTAATCATGGTTGCCATGAAGGTTTAATAATGAAACGACGACCCTCCCAAAAATTCTCGCAGCAACGATGTCGGCGGTATCTGATCCACTGGTATAGGATCAAAATACTCCAAAAATTTCAAAAGCCTATACGCAGTCTCATACTGCTCCACATTATGAGGCACCTGACGCAGCACGGGCTCCGCATACTCCTTCATAACTCCAAGCTCGAAGATAAGCGAAGAGTTGAAAGTAGCATCTGCATTCTCCTGGAATGGGAATATCCATTTTTCCTCCCCACGCCTTACGGATGGCCAGCGGCGTATGGTGTCGAGTGCCGACGTATGGCGGTAGCGGTAATCGCGCACGATGCGGCGCAGCAGACGGTTGTCGGTGGTCGATATCCAGTTATGGTCGTCGATTGTCAAAGTAGTCAGTGCCGACACATATACCTTATAAATAGAGGACGCTCCGACAGATGAGATAAGTTCCGGATTCAGTCCGTGGATTCCCTCTATGATCAGCACGTCGGATGGCTCCATCTTCAGCGGTTTCTCCTTCTCGATCCTGCATCCGAACTCAAAACTGTAGGTTGGCAGATTGACAGTCTCTCCTGCCAAAAGACGCGAAAGATCGGAATTGAGCCGCTCAAGATCAAGGGCATAGAGACTTTCATAGTCGTAGTCGCCGGTCTCGTCGAGCGGCGTCTGCTCGCGGTTAACGAAATAATCATCAAGAGATATCATCTTAGGAGTGACAAGAGATGTCATCAACTGCACTGCGAGTCGCTTGCAAGTCGTGGTCTTGCCCGATGATGAAGGTCCGGCAAGAAGAACTATCTTAGCTCCCCGCGCCACTATCTCATCTGCTATATGCCCTATCTGACGCTCATGCATTGCCTCGGCTACATTGATTAGATCCTTTACCTTGCGTTCCCGCACTGACATATTAAGTTCGCCTACATTTCGTACCTTTATCACCTCATTGAAATGCATATAATCGGTCAATGCCTTGAACATTTTCTTTTGATTTTCCGGTTCCATATCTTTCCCCGGATCCTTTGGATCACGCCCCATGAGAATAAATCCGTCGGCATAAGGATGAAGGGCGAATACCGGAGCATATCCGGTCGAGGGTGGGAGAGCGCCATAGTAACTGTCGGCGAGTCCGTCGAGAGTATAATATGTAGTATAAAGTTGCCCGGTAGTCTCGAAAAGGAGTACCTTGCTGAAGAGATTCTGTTCTCTCAATTGAGGTAAGATATCAGAAGTAAGCCGTTCGTGACGCTCAAATGGGAGGTCTGCATCTGCAAGTTCCTTCATTCGAGATTGAAGCGCATTGATCTGCTCAGGTGGCAGGGAGCAAGGTTTGTCTGACCCTACTGTGAAGATTCGGCAGAAATATCCTCGGAAGATACTGTGCTCTATTCGCAGCTGGCTTCCGGGAAATATCTCGCTGACTGCTTTATAGAGCATGAAGCATAGGGCACGGATATATACGCGGCGTCCCGACTCCGAGAATTCAGTAAGATACTCTATCTGCTTAGGCGAATAAATAGGAAATCGCAGGTCCTCAGTCTTATTATTGACGCGGCAGCATATCGGACGGAAAGGAAGCTTTACTTCTCCTGACTTGATGAGACTCAGTGGCGACATCCCTCCTTCGGCAGCCACATATTGATCTTGATTTTTTATATATATTTCCATTGGGGTAGGTTTTCGGGTTTTCGAGTTTTCGGGTTTTCAGGATATGATGACTACTATTGATTGAAACGATTATTAATGGAGGTGATTAAACCTACCAACATTCTGTCAATACTTTCTAATTGAGAAATAATTTCAATTATATATTCCTCTTTTAAATATTCAAGACGATTACATAAGATTAATTGAGTTTGGAGTTCTGCAGCGGAACCCCTGGATATGGATAAGAAATGAATGAATTCTTTATCGCTGTTTCTTCTTTGACCTTCCGCAATATTAGAAGGAATCGAAATTGCGGCCCGGCGCATTTGATCGGATAAAGCAAACCTTTCTTCTATCGGGAGAACTCTTATGGCTTTATATATTTCACAGGCTAAATCCATTGACAATTGCCATACGGATAATTTTTTGAAATCGCTTGTTTTCATTTCTATTCTTTTTATTAGATTTAAAGGTTAGGTTATCCCATATTTTCATCTTGACAACAAGAAAACTTGACAACCAGACAACCTGAAAAGGGCATTTTATGCCCTTTTCAGATGCAAAGATAGGAAAATTATTCGTAAAAGTGCAAAAAATTGCCGAAAAATTTGGTCAATTCAAAAAAGAGCATTAACTTTGCACTCGCAAAAAGCCAATACATCACTTGAAAGTGAAAACGGCTGTTGCAAAAGGAGGCCCATTCGTCTATCGGTTAGGACGAGAGATTTTCATTCTCTAAAGAGCAGTTCGACTCTGCTATGGGCTACTAATAACAATAAAGCATAGAATATAGAAATGGCAAATCATAAGTCATCACTTAAAAGAATCCGTCAGGCTGAGAAGCGCAGACTCGAGAACCGTTACTGGGCTAAGACCGCTCGCAACGCCGTGCGCAAGGTCCGCAAGATGGAAGATGCAGCTGAAGCTCAGGCTGCTTACAATAAGGTAAGCGCCCTTCTCCAGCGTCTTGGACGCAAGAACGTAATCTCGAAGAACAAAGCATCCAACCTCTGCAGCGGCCTTCAGATTCACATCAACAAGCTTACAGCTGCCGCAAAGTAATATTTCGGTTTGCTGATTGATGGCCCATTCGTCTATCGGTTAGGACGAGAGATTTTCATTCTCTAAAGAGCAGTTCGACTCTGCTATGGGCTACTCCCCAAATCCATCCTATCCCCCGAGACCCGTTGCCTCCCCCGAGGCGCGGGTCTCAACTTTTTTAATTCAATTCCTTAAAAACATTAAGGGCTCTAAAGGCCCTAAAGCCCTTAAAGCCCCTAAGATAAGGGTCTTGAATTTTTATTCTGCCACAATCACGAAGCCATCCCTTTTCGTGAGTGTAAGCTGCACTTTCCCTGGATTCTTAATCTTAAGCATCTTTGCAGCTAAAGGATTCTTCCCATCCTCTGCATAGACCTTCACTTCCTGTCCTTTAGCAAGCATCGGAAGGTCAAGCTCAAGCTTCAGTGGCTTCTCATCAGCCGAAACTCCGGCTATATACCATTTCCCATTAGTTCCCTTACGCGCAATCACTACATATTTCCCCGGATAGCCATCAATGAAGACCGTATCATCCCATGTAGTGGGAACATTCTTCATGAAGTCGATCGCATCTGCCGGAGCATCCGTAAGATTATTGGGCGCAAGCGCGAAATTTTGCACCGGATTCTGGAAAAGAATAGATGTTGCAAGCTGGAAGGCATCTGTAGTGCGACGTGTGCTGCCACCATCATTGCCCCGATTCAACCTCTTATTCAATACCGTACCTCCATATTCCATCACTCCGGCAGCATTCCGGATAAATGGATGAAGCGTAGCGTTGAAATCCTCCATATCGCAGAAATCTTGACTGAATACAAGATTCTCAGATGCCAATACAGCCTCGCTCCCTACATAGTTGGGATACATCCTCTCCCATCCGCGAGGCATCGTGCAGCCGTGAAAAATCACACTTATGCCATGGTCGTTGGCATCGCTAAGGATATCCTCATAGAGACGCATTGTCTCCTGCTTGTCACCACCGAAGAAATCCACCTTGATTCCCTTTATGCCAAGGCTCTCAAGCCATTTCATTTCCTCCTTGCGCGGGATAGGACGCGACATCTTGTTGATGGGTCCCTGCTCGATGTCGTTCCACCATCCGGAGGATGAATACCATATAAGAAGATTCACACCCTTTGATTGAGCATACTTCGCAAGTTTCTCGATTCCCTCCTTGCCAATGTTGTTGTCCCACCAGTTGTCGACCAATACATTCTGATAACCCATATCGGCTGCAAAGTCGATATATTTTATCTGATCCTCATAGTTGATGGAGTTATCCTGCCATAGAATCCAGCTCCAGGTCCCTTTGCCCGGTTTTACTTCAAAGTCAGATGTATAAAGCGGTTCCACAAGATTCCAAGGGATTGTGGTCTCCACAATCGGCTTCAGTGTCTTTCCTATCGTGATTGTGCGCCATGGGGTCTTCCCGGGAAGACTGATTGCAGGATTCGCACTGCCATTGCCGTTGTTTTCCTCAGGCATTGGATATTCGATTGCGAATACGCCATCCTTATAATCTCCTAACCGGCTGCCACAGAAATAACCGTCTACACCAGTCTCTGTCAGCAGTGCCCAACCGTTGTCGCCCACGTGGAAGAGAGCCGGGAATGTATAGCCATGCCCGAACTCAGATTTTGCCGATAGAGGAGCATCAGCCTTATAATTCTCCTCATATGAGGGTTTGGTACGTTTCCAACCCACCATAGCATCGCTTTGCGGAGTGAGGAATGTAGTGGTGAAGTCAGGGAAGCGGAAACCGGAAGCTTCCTTCTCGATGATCATGCTCCGGGTCTCTCCCTCTACAGGGATAACATAGCGGAATGCCACATCATTATTTCCCACTTGCCACTCTATCGACATCTTAAGTTTCTTGCCTGCCGAATACTCCTCTGTCAGTGTGTTGGCTGTCCAGTCGATATGGCTTTTCTTAATCTTAGCCTGATCGAAAGATTTCTCTACTTTCCCGGTCTTCTCTCCCAAGAGAGTCAATCCTTTGGAAAAGTTTCCGATATTGGATACAAATCCAAGTGGAGAATCAAGAAGGATAGGCTTTCCGTCATAAGTCACTGAATAAAGGGGCTGCCCCTCTGCCGACATCGATGTTGTCAGCACCAATCGTCCGTCAGGACTGCTCACCGTAGCCGCCGAAGCCGCCAACCAAGCGCCTCCCATTACGCTAAATGCAATGTCTCTTAGTCTCATGATTATATATTTATGATTAACTTTAGTTTATTCCCCTGCGCACCCTGCCCTTTGCGCACCCTGCGTGAGATTTTCTACAAAGTTAGTGAAAAAAAACGATACTTGATTTGGGAAGTAGGAAAATTTTTAATAACTTTGTGATTAACAAAAATAATCTGACATGGAATACAAAAGAATACTGTTGAAGCTCTCCGGAGAATCTCTCATGGGAGCACAGGGATACGGCATAGACCGCGATCGTCTTGAAGCCTACGCCCGTCAAATCAAAGAGATAGCTCAAGCCGGAGTGGAAATAGGAATCGTAATTGGCGGCGGCAACATCTTCCGCGGTCTCTCAGGAGCCTCAAAAGGTTTCGACCGTGTGAAAGGCGACCAGATGGGTATGCTCGCCACAGTCATCAACTCTCTTGCTCTCTCTTCCGCTCTCGAGTCTGTCGGACAGCCGGCACAGGTATTCACTGCCATCAACATGTTCCCGATCGGCAAACCCTACAGCAAATGGGAAGCGATCGATGCCATGAAGCAAGGTAAAGTAGCCATAATGAGCTGCGGCACAGGCCAACCTTTCTTCACCACCGACACCGGCTCCGCCCTCCGCGCCATCGAAATCGAAGCTGACGTAATGCTAAAGGGCACTCGCGTAGACGGCGTCTACACCGCCGACCCTGAGAAAGACCCTAAAGCTACCAAATTTGATAAAATCACCTACGACGCAGTAATCTCAATGGGTCTGAAGGTAATGGACCTAACTGCAACAGCCCTCTGCAAAGAAAACAAAATGCCAATCTACGTCTTCAACATGGACAAAGAAGGCAACCTCCTCAAAATGATGCAAGGCGTCAACGTCGGAACGCTCGTCTACTAATTAATGCATAATTCAAAATAATATCAGAGGCATTAGCGCCTCTATAGCCCTTAGAGCCCTTAAGGCCCTTGACAACCAGAAACCAGAAAACCCAAATAACTATGGAAGTAAAAGAATATCTCGACAATGCCCAGGAGTCGATGGAACTCGCTGCCGACTATCTGGAAGAAACTTTGGCTCGAATCCGCGCCGGAAAAGCATCTGCAAAACTCCTCGATGGCATCCGTGTTGATTACTACGGAACTATGGCTCCCATCTCAAACGTAGCAAACGTGTCTGTCCCTGATGCCCGCACCATCGCCATCACTCCGTGGGAGAAATCAATGTTCAAAGTCATTGAGAAAGCAATCATCAACTCTGATCTCGGCATTACACCCGAAAACAATGGTGAAGTGATTCGCCTTGGTATTCCCCCATTGACAGAAGATCGTCGTAAGCAACTCGTAAAGCAGTGCAAAGCAGAAGCTGAAAACGCAAAAGTTTCTGTCCGCAATGCTCGCCGCGAGGCTATCGACGGCTTGAAAAAGGAAATCAAGCAAGGTCTAAGCGAAGACTCCGAAAAGGATGCAGAAGCCAACGTGCAGAAACTCCACGACAAATACCTCAAGAAAATCGACGAAATCTTCGCCGCAAAAGAAAAGGAAATCCTCACCGTCTAATCTATAATTGAGAATTGAGAATTTAGAATTGAGAATTATTGTGATGGTAGGTCCGCATGGCTCGTGTGTCCTCCTCAGGTATATTAATTCTCAATTCTAAATTATCTCCATCCTTTTATCATGAAAAAAACATTGATAGCCGGTGCTATCGCTCTAATGGTAGCCCCCCTCTATGCCCAGACTTTCAAGGAGTGGCTCGATCCCGAGATCAACGCCGTCAACCGTGCCCCCATGCGCTCTGAGGCTTTCGCCTTCAAGAAGGGAGAGAAAGGATCCTTCAAGACAGACAGAAAGATGTCGTCCAACTATCTTTCCCTTAATGGCGACTGGAAGTTTAATTGGGTCAACGACGCATCTTCACGCCCCACAGACTTCTGGAAAAAAGACTTCAACGACAAAGGTTGGGACACTATTAAGGTCCCCGGTTGCTGGGAACTCAACGGATACGGCGACCCTATGTATACAAATATGGCATATCCTTGGGACCGCTTCTTCAGAAACGATCCTCCAAATGTGCCTGATCAGGATAACCATGTAGGCACATACCGCCGCGAGATCCTCGTGCCCGCCGATTGGAAAGGAAAGGAAATATTCGCTCATTTCGGTTCTGTAACTTCCAATATCTACTTGTGGGTCAACGGCAAATACGTAGGCTACAGCGAAGACAGCAAACTCGAAGCTGAGTTCAACCTCACTCCCTATCTCATTCCCGGCAAAGAAAACCTCATCTGTTTCCAAGTTTTCCGCTGGTGCGACGGCTCTTATCTCGAAGATCAGGACTTCTGGCGTCTATCCGGCGTAGGTCGCGACTGCTACCTCTTTGCTCGCGACAAGAACCGCATAGCCGATATCCGCGTGACTCCCGATCTCACTAACAATTACACCGACGGTGTCCTCGATATCGACCTCACTCTCACAGCCAACAAGCCGGTGACTCTCACTCTCACAGACGCTGACGGTAATACTGTTGCAACCGCAACAGCCTCAAAGTCAGGAAAGACTTCGATGAATGTTTCAAACCCCAATAAGTGGACTGCCGAAACTCCATATCTCTACACCCTGACCGCCACTATGGCTGGCAACGACGAAGTAATTCCCGTAAATGTTGGTTTCCGTAAGATTGAACTCCAAGGCAATCAAATCCTTGTCAATGGCAAGCCGGTTCTCTTCAAAGGTGCCGACCGCCACGAACTCGACCCCGATGGTGGCTATGTAGTGAGTCCTGAGCGTATGCTCGAGGATGTTCAGCTAATGAAGAAGCTCAACATGAATGCCGTGCGCACTTGCCACTATCCCGACGACGAACTCTGGTATGAACTTTGCGACCGCTATGGTCTATATGTAGTTGCAGAAGCCAACGTGGAAAGCCACGGTATGGGCTACCGTGAGCATACTCTCGCCAAAAATCCTGCCTACCACAAGGCTCATCAAGAGCGCAACCAGCGCAACGTGCAGCGCAACTTCAACCATCCTTCCATCATCTTCTGGAGCCTCGGTAACGAAGCCGGATACGGTCCTAACTTCGAGGATGCCTACGACTGGGTAAAAGCGTTCGACCCCTCACGTGCCGTGCAGTATGAGCAGGCTCATCAAAATGGAAAGACCGATATCTTCTGCCCGATGTATTACGGCTACGAAGGTATGGAGGCATGGGGCAAGGATCCCAACAGTCCCAAACCTCTCATCCAGTGCGAGTATGCTCACGCTATGGGCAACTCTATGGGTGGCTTCAAGGAATACTGGGATCTAATCCGCCAGTATCCGAGTCTGCAGGGTGGTTTCATCTGGGACTTCGTCGACCAAGGTATCCGCGTGAAAGATGAAAACGGAGTTGAATACTTTGCATATGGCGGCGACTTCAACGACTATGATGCAAGCGACAATAACTTCTGTATCAATGGAGTCGTAAGCCCTGACCGCATTCCGAATCCGCATGCCGATGAGGTGCGCTACTTCTACCAGAACGTCTGGACCACTCCAGCCGACATCAAGAGCGGCAAGGTCAACGTCTACAACGAGAACTTCTTCCGCGACCTTTCCGACCTTAACCTCGAATGGACTCTCCTCCACGATGGCAAGCCCGTACGTAAGGGTACGATCTCTGAGCTCAATGTGGCCCCCGGCGCTACTGAGCAGATCACCATTCCATACGGTGATATCTCCGACCGGGGCGAATGGCTCCTCAACGTGAACTATACCCTCAAGGAGACCGACGGCCTTCTTCCCGCCGGATACGCCGTAGCCCGCGATCAACTCGAAGTCTTCATGCCGGAACATTCTCAGTCTCTCGCCTCTTCAACTGTTGTTGGTAAGAACACTGTGTTGGCTTCTCCGAAAGTGATCAATAATCATGTCAATTTCCTAAAGATAAAAGGCGAAGATTTCCAGATTGAGTTTAACCGTCACACTGGTTTCATGACCAAGTATGAGGTTGACGGAATGCAAATGCTCGCAGAAGGTGGACAACTCACTCCAAATTTCTGGCGCGCTCCGACCGATAATGACTTTGGTGCAGGTCTGCAGCGTAGATACGAAGCCTGGCGTAAGCCTGAGATGAAACTTACTTCTCTTGACCACCATGAGAATGATGGCATAGTTATTATAGAAGCCAAATATGATATGCCGGGTGTAAAAGGGTCACTTGTACTATCCTATTCCGTTACTCCAAGTGGTGAAATTCTGGTCACAGAAAGTTTCAAGCCTACTGAGGGAGCCGAGGGTAGTAATCTCTTCCGCTTCGGTATGCAGATGCAGATGCCTGAGGAGTTCGATGCAATTGAGTATTACGGACGTGGCCCAATAGAGAACTACGCAGACCGCAACCACTCTACATTCCTCGGAGTCTACAACCAGAAGGTATCCGACCAGTTCTATCCCTACATCCGTCCGCAGGAGACAGGCACAAAGACCGACGTACGCTACTGGAAACAGCTCAATGCCTCTGGAAATGGTCTGGAGTTCGTGGGTCAGAATCCATTCTCCATTTCCGCACTCAACTACAGCATCGACAGCCTTGACGACTATCCCAACAAAGACCGGACGCCTCACAGCCACGGTCCTCTTGTGAAGAAGTCAGACTTCACCAATATCTGCATCGACAAGGCTCAGATGGGACTCGGATGCGTCAACAGCTGGGGTGCCCAGCCACGCAGCGAGTACATGCTCCCCTACGGCAAATACAGTTTCGCCTTCATGATGAAGCCCGTCTTCCATCAGATACAACCGAAGTATTGATTTACGTTTTACGTTTTACGTTTTACGAAAACGTCCAACGTAAAACGTCCAACGTAAAACGTCCAACGTAAAACGTCCAACGCAATAAATATGAAAAGCAGTGATTTCAAGAATCTAAGGGTATGGCAGCATGCTATGGCTATCTGTAAGGATGTCTATAGAATACTAAGATTACTTCCAGTAGAGGAAAGATTTGCTCTTGCGGATCAAATAAGAAGATCCACCATATCCGTCCCTTCCAATATAGCGGAAGGACAACGCCGGGGATCTGATAAGGAATTCCTTCATTTCCTTTCAATTTCAAGAGGATCTCTGGCTGAGCTTCATACGCAACTGCTACTATGTGTGGATCTTGAATACGTTCCTGAGGCGGAGATGACTCCCATAATAAATGAATTGGAAGAAATTGATAAAATGCTTAATGGTCTAATGCAGTCCATATCACGTCGTCTATAGTATTTTTATAAAAGCATATTAAAAATCGACGGGGTCATTTGACCTCGTCGATTTTTTAATTCCAACGTCCAACGTCCAACGTCTAACGTCCAACGTCCAACGTTACTTCTTAGTAAACGAAACTTTCGCATCTGTGCTCTCAAGCTCGAAGCTCAGCACTGATCCATCCTTAGTCACATCTACATCCTCAATCTTAGAATACTGAGCAAGGCTGCCAAGGAAGTTGGCTGTCACTGCGCCGAGTCCGTCAGGAGCATCTACACCTGCCACGTCGAGAGTGTTTTGATCGAAAGAAAGATAATAGTCATCATCACCCTTTTCTTCACGTGTCCACTTGCCTTCTACAGAAGCCTTGACTGTATAGTTGATTGCATTGCCCACTGAGTCAGGAGCTGTAACAGTATAATCTTTTGTCATCTTCACCGGACCATTGCTCTTTTCTGCACCTTCGCTGAATTCGAAAGTAGTGATGGCTGTAGCCGATGTTGCACCTTCGATGGCAGGAACCACAACTTCAGGAGTTGAAGATGTCCATGTGCCGATCATTTCATTTTTGTCCTCAGAGCAGGAAGAGAGTGCGGCTGCACCAAACAGAAGGGCTGCGCCTACTGCAAGCTGATTGATTGTCTTCATAGTTTTTTCTATTTATAATTTATACATCATTACCACTACAACAACCAATCGCCATTTTAGTTCAAAAAAATCTGACTATTCACTAAATCGCGAAGCTGTTTCCGCTGGCAGCTTCTGCTGCCGACAAGTGCGCAGCAAGTTTGTCTGCGGGTGTTTCCCTCCACGCCCCTCACTTCTCTCGCCAAAGATAAAGCCGATCCGAACTCCGTATCTTAGCCGGAACCGGAAGCGAGAACCGGTCCCCCTTCTTAACCTCCGCCACCGGCTCCGTAGTAAGCCTAAGCTCTTCCACCTTAAAGATCAGAGCCCCGGTAGTTGGTCCGGTCACTACTACTTCATCCCCGGGCCGTAGCACCCCGCTCTCCATCTGAAATTCCCCAACACCAAGCTTGTCAAAATACCTGACTCCCTTAGCCACATACTCCTTCACTCGAGTGCTGCTGCTCCCATACTTCCCGCTCCATTCCCCAAGACGCTGTCCGAGATAATAGCCGTTCCAATATCCACGGTTGAATATTTTGGCAAGCCTTTCCTCCCAGCCATGGAGCTTTTCATCGCTGTATTCCCCGGCGCATATCGCTTCAAGAGCCTCCGAGTAGCATTCCACTACCTCCTTCACATATTCCGGTCCCCTTGCGCGTCCCTCTATCTTGAACACACGCACTCCGGCATCTACCATCTTATTGAGGAAATGAATTGTCTTCAAATCCTTAGGACTCATTATATATTGGTTGTCCACCTCAAGCTGATCCCCCGTCTCTTTATCAGTGACAGTATAGCTCCGTCGGCAAATCTGAGTGCAAGCCCCACGGTTGGCTGCCGAATTCATCTCATGCAGCGAAAGATAGCACTTCCCGCTCACTGCCATACAGAGCGCCCCATGGCAAAACATCTCAAGTCTGATAGGCTGTCCGTTAGGTCCTTTCAGCCCCTCCTTCTCGATCGCCTCATGAATAGCCTTCACCTGATCGAGATTCAGCTCCCGGGCCAGCACCATCACATCGGCAAACTGTGCATAAAACCGTACAGCCTCTATATTGCTGACATTCACCTGCGTAGATATATGCACTTCCTGCCCGATCTGCCGAGCATAGAGTATAGCTGCCATATCAGAGGCAATGATAGCTGAGATATGTGCCGCATACGCTCTGTCGATTATCTTATGCAGCAAATCCATATCATTGTCATAGATCACAGTGTTGACCGTAAGATAAGTCTTTACACCCTTCTCCGAGCAACGACGCACAATCTCGTCCATATCATCGGCTGTGAAATTGGCGCTCGACCGGGAGCGCATATTGAGTCCCTCAATGCCGAAATAGACAGCATCCGCGCCAGCCTGCAACGCCGCAGCGAGCGACTCCCAGCTCCCCACAGGAGCCATTATCTCAAAATCCTTTCTATTCATATTATCATTTTGACTCAGCTCCAAGAACCGAATTTTGACTCAGCTCAGGGAGCTTCATTTTGGCTCAGCTCAGGGAGCTTCATTTTGACTCAGCTCAGGGAGCTTCATTTTGACTCAGCTCAGGGAGCTTCATTTTGGCTCAGCTCGGAGAGCTGATATTATGTTGAAACCCCAGGCTTTAGCCTGGGGCAGTCTGGTAAAGCTCAGTAGCCTCGGAGAGGCGCTTTGTGGTTTCAGCAACTCTTACGACTCAAGACTTTGCCAAATATATAGTTATCACCCCAAAGGTCAGCGATTTATAGGAAGCTTCCTTAAATCCGGCTTTCTCCATCAGCGCTGTCATTTCCCGTCGTTGTGGGCAAGCGGCTATCGACTCCGGCAGATACGAATATGCCCGGTTATCGTGAGAGACCCATTTCCCAATCAAGGGTATTACATTGCGCGCATACATTCTGTAGCCGCTCTTGATCAGCGAATTTTCCGGCTCCGAAAGCTCTATCACGCACAGCACGCCTCCGGGCTTCAGAACCCTCCGCATTTCACGGTAACCGTCTTCCAGCCGCTCGAAGTTCCTCACACCGTAAGCCACCGTCACCATATCGAACGTCCCGTCTGGAAACGGCATCTGCAGGCAGTCTCCCTCCATGAAAGTAATGAGCTTCTGTGTCTCCGCATCCCACCATTCAAGCTTTCCCTTAGCTACCCACAGCATTCCAGGCGACAGGTCAAGACCCGTGATGTTGGCTTTCGGAAACATCTTATGCAGTTTTAACGACACGTCACCCGTCCCGCAAGCCACATCGAGAACCATCTTCGGTTCACCTTCCGGCAGTCTCGCGGCCGCCATCTTCAGAGCCTTGTTGCGCCAGTACTTATGCAGCCCCCCCGTCATCATAGTATTCATAAAGTCATAAGCCGGAGCGATAGCATCAAACATCTCTCCGACCTGCTTCCCCTTAGCCTCCTCCTCATTATACGGCTTCACATCTTCCGCTCTTCCCATCTCATAATACTTTATACTTCATACGGCGAGCTTTGCTCGCCGATACTTTGAATGAAGTCGCAGCCTTCATTCAATCTCCTTAGCATAACTCCGTCTCCTCTTATGCTGCCGATGCGTAAACGAATCCCACTGATTCTGCACCTTCGCATTGCTCTCAAGCTCAGGATTCGACTCCACATACTTATACCCATGCTGGATGAAAGCCGGTATCAAATCCTGGAAAAGAAGCGCATTCACTCCCTTACCCTGATACTCCGGCTTGACGGCTATCAGCAGCAAGTCCACCCTGTCGTTCTTCCCCTTAAGGCCCTTCAGCAGATGCCACCATCCAAACGGCAACATCTTACCCTTCGATTTCTGGAGAGCCCGACTCATCGACGGCATGCAGATTCCCACTCCGACAAGCTTCTCATCGCTATCCACGATGCAGCTCACCAAGCTTAGGTCAAGAAGACCCAAATATACGTCAATATAATGCTCTATCTGGCGGTTGGTGAGAGGGGAGTACTGGTATAGTTTCTCATATGCCTCATTGATAAGCTCAAAGAGCGCACGCCCATACTTTTCCTTTATCTCCTTCTTGCTGGTGAATTTCACCACCTTAAGCCCGAATTTCTTCTTGACAATCTCCGAAATTCTGTTATGCTTCTCAGGAACTCCATCAGGCACCTCCATCAGAAACTCCACCCAATCGCTGTCTTTCTCATATCCCAAGGCATGCATATGCTCCGGATAGTAGGAATAATTGTAGATGGTGGCCATAGTGCTCAGCTGGTCATATCCCTCTACGAGCATCCCCTCATAGTCAAGATCGGTGAAGCCTAAGGGTCCCACAATACGCTTCAAGCCACGTTCCTTGCCCCATGCTTCCACTGCCTCAAGCAGACAGCGGCTCACCTCTATCTCATCAGTGAAATCGATGAAACCGAATCGGATATCCTTCGCCCCATGCTTTTCGTTGAGAGTATTATTGATGATTCCCGCGATGCGTCCTACAGGCTTGCCATTCTTGTAAGCCATAAAGCAACGCACATCGCAGAAATCGTAAGCCGGGTTCTTCTTGGGATTGAGCGTATCCACATCGTCACTCACCAACGGCGGGACGAAATACGGATTATCCTCATACATATCGATCTGTAGCTGCACAAACTTCCGCAGCTCCGACGGTATCATCTCAATTTCCTTTATCTCAATCATCCTTTTTCAATAAATTAAAATTCGCTCCCCAATCCGCCCATAGCATATCATATAAATCTTATAAGACTTATATGACTCATTACCCTCATTAGCCCCATTATTCACTATTCACTATTCACTTAATAGTAATAGCAATCAGCACTCCCAGCATCATTATGATAAATCCCAAGAGCACCCAGAGCGTTGAGCTATTGCTTCTCTCAATAAGCGCTAACTTCAGATCATGCACATTATTGATGTTCCCCTCAGGATCCGCCGCCCTCTTAGCCACTCTCCGCAACTTCGGTAGCTGCTCCGGCAAATTATCAAGCACTTCATTGATAAGCCTTCCATAATCGATGATATCCTGCTTCGTATCCTGAGGATCAAGCCTGTCCCTATGGTCATATCCCACATTGATCAACTTCAGATTCTCATTATACTCCGTAAAGATGATATTATCAGGAGTGATAGGAGGGTGCTTGATATGGTTTTCCTGCATATACTCCATCGCGTCGGGAAGCTGCGTAGTAAGCCGTTGGATAATTTTCGGAGTCAACCGCTTCTCATCGATAAGCCTACGCAGCGAATACCCATATACGTCATCCGTCACGATAGCTCGCCCAATTCCGGGAATATCCTCAAAATCGTTGACCACAACCAAATTCGGATGAGCCAAATTATATCGGATATCAAACTCCTTCTCAATGATGGCCTTATACTTCGGATCGTCGCGATACTGCTCTTTCAGAGCCTTCAGCATTATCCACTTGCCGTATTTCTTCACGGTATACACATCGTAGATATCCTCCTCCCATTCAGGCAGGAGCGTCAGCTCCGACCAACGCCCCGAAGGGTCATCAATCGGTATCAGCTTCTCTTCCTTGCTTATATATCCAGCCATCTCTTTTTCCTAATTGAGAATTGAGAATTGAGAATTTAGAATTATTTTAGTTTGAATGCAGATAATGTAAAAAATTAAGAATCCTCCTTGTAGGGATGCACGCCCCCTGATTCTTCCCAATTCCCAATTCTCAATTCCCAATTCTCAATTAATTCTAAATTCTAAATTCAAAATTCTAAATTAATCAATAATGTCAAATCCCGTATACTTCCTAAGGCATTCCGGCACGACAATCCCCTCCGGAGTCTGATTATTCTCCAAGAGCGCAGCCACGATTCTCGGAAGCGCCAGCGCACTGCCGTTCAGCGTATGGCAAAGATGTATCTTCTTGTCAGCACCACGATAGCGGCACTTCAGCCTGTTAGCCTGATAAGTCTCAAAGTTAGACACAGAGCTCACCTCCAGCCATCTCTTCTGAGCCGCACTATACACCTCAAAATCAAACGTAATAGCCGAAGTAAAGCTCATGTCTCCACCGCAAAGGCGAAGTATATGCCAAGGCAACCCAAGCTTCTCAAGCAGTCCCTGCACATGGTCTTTCATCTCCTCAAGCGCAGCATAGCTGTCTTCAGGCTTCTCTATGCGTACGATCTCTACCTTGTCAAACTGATGCAGACGGTTAAGTCCGCGCACATCCTTTCCATAGCTGCCAGCTTCGCGGCGCCAGCATGGGGAGTAAGCGCAATTCTTCTTAGGAAGCTCAGCCTCCGGGATGATCACATCGCGGTAGATATTGGTCACAGGCACCTCCGCAGTAGGAATCAGATAGAGATTGTCGAGCTGCACATGATACATCTGCCCCTCCTTGTCGGGAAGCTGACCTGTACCATAACCCGATGCCTCATTCACTACAAACGGCGGTTCAACCTCGATATATCCGGCTTTCCAAGCCTCATCAAGGAAGAACTGCTGAAGAGCTCTCTGAAGGCGCGCACCCTTACCGATATAGAACGGGAAACCGGCTCCTGTCACTTTCACGCCAAGCTCAAAATCAATGATATTATATTTCTTAGCCAATTCCCAGTGGGGGAGGGCATCCTCCGGAAGATCAGGGATAACGCCACCCGTCTTCTCTACCACATTGTCTTCAGCCGTCTTTCCCTCGGGCACACCCTCATAAGGAAGGTTAGGCACAGTAAGCAAAAGCTGCGTCATCTTCTGCTCGCACTCAGCAAGGCGGTCCTGCAAGCCGGCGGTCTCACCCTTAATACGTGCCACCTCAGCCTTAGCCTGCTCAGCCTCCTCCTTCTTACCCTCCTTCATCAATCCGCCGATCGACTTAGAAAGCTTATTCAGCTGAGCCGCATCCGACTCAGTCTTCTGCTGAAGGCGGCGACGCTCAGCATCAATCTCAAGAATCTCAGTAATGACAGCACGCCCATCAAAGCCCTTCACTGCCAACCGGGCGATCACCCATTCCGGATCCCCCTTTATAGTATTCAATAATAACATCTTTAGTTAATTGAGAATTTAGAATTTAGAATTAAAGCCCTTAGAGCCTTTAGAGCCCCTAAGGCCATTAAAGCCCTTATCCTAAAAGGGCTTTAACTACGCCCTGAATAGTCCGTCCATCAGCCCGTCCGGCAAGCCTCTTAGTAGCGACTCCCATCACTTTTCCCATCTCCTTAGCAGAAGTAGCTCCTACTTCAGCGATGATAGCCTTCAGCTCAGTCTCAAGCTCCTCTGGAGAAAGCTGCTTAGGAAGATACTCCTCAAGCACAGCAGCCTCAGCCAACTCATTGTCGGCCAACTCCTGACGGCTATTTTCAATATAAATGCGAGCCGACTCCTTACGCTGCTTCACCATCTTGGTCAATATCTTGATAGCCTGCTCATCGCTAAGCTCACCGTTAGCTCCCGGAGCCGTCTTAGCTTCCAAGAATTCCTTCTTAGCCCCGCGAAGCGCCTCAAGGCGTACCTTCTCCCGGGCCTTCATAGCCGCCTGAATATCGGCTGATACCTTATCAAAAAGTGACATATATTCCAATTTTTTAATTAATATTCAATTCATACCCAATCCCAACTCCGTGTGCCCTCTGTGGGAGCCCCCTCAAGTTTCAAACTGCAAAAATAACAGATTTCCCCAACTTTTCCTAATTTCTACCCATGAAATTTGCAATATCCCCACTTTTAAGCTAATTTTGCACATAAAATTAATTTAGAATTGAGAATTTAGAATTGAGAATCGGCCCACTGACAAGTCCGAAATGTCAGACCCTTCCGCAATCTCTAAAATGATTCTCAATTCTCAATTCTCAATTCTCAATTCTCAATTCTCAATTCGAAAATATGTTCAAAATCGTCTCCAAACGCCAACTCTCCCCTGCCATCACCGAGATGAAGGTTCTCGCCCCAAGAGTAGCAGAATCCGCCCTCCCCGGGCAGTTCGTCATAGTCCGCACCGACGAATTCGGTGAGCGCATCCCACTGACCATCTGCGACTACGATCCCGAAGCCGGCACCGTGACCATAGTAACCCAGACCATAGGCAACTCAACAGCCAAAATCAACCAACTCAACGAAGGCGACTACTTCCTCGACTTCGCCGGTCCACTCGGCCAGCCCTCCGACTTAGTGGAGCTCTTCTCTTCGGAAAACGGAAAACGGAAAACGGAAAGCGGACCACGCGTCCTCTTCGTAGCCGGCGGCGTGGGCACAGCCCCCGTCTACCCCCAAGCCAAATACCTCCACGACCACGGCATCACCCCCGACGTAATAATAGGCGCCAAGACCGCCGACCTCTTCACCTACGTAGAAGAAATGAAAAAAGTATCCAATGTCTACCTCTGCACCGACGACGGCTCAGCCGGTTTCCACGGTATGGTCCCGGCCCTGATGGAAGACCTCCTCGTCCGCCAAGGCAAAAAATACGACCATTGCGTAATAATCGGCCCCATGATCATGATGAAATTCGCCACACAAAAAGCAAAAGAGCATAACCTCCCCGCAGTAGTCAGCCTGAACGCCCTAATGGTCGACGGCACCGGTATGTGTGGAGCCTGTCGCGTCACAGTCGGAGGCAAAACCCGCTTCACCTGCGTAGAAGGCCCCGAATTCGACGGCTGGCAAGTCGACTTCGACGAAGCCATGCGCCGCCACTCCATGTACCGCAACAACCCCAAAAACGACCCCCACACCCACCCCTGCACCTGCCTACCCTAAAGCCCCTAAGCACCCCTATTGCCTTAGAGCCCCTAAATTCCCCCAAAAAGCAAAAAATGAATAAAATAGATAGAGTAAAAGTTCGGGAGCAAGACCCCAAGATAAGAGCCACAAACTTCGAAGAAGTCTGCCTTGGCTACGACCGCGAAGAAGCCCTTCTCGAAGCCTCCCGCTGCCTAAACTGCAAACGCCCCCGCTGTGTAGGAGCCTGCCCCGTCCACATCGACATCCCTGGCTTCATCCACGCCCTCATCAACGAAGGCGAGGCCGCTGCCGCCACCATAATCAGCAAAGACTCCTCTCTCCCCTCCGTCTGCGGCCGTGTATGCCCGCAAGAGACCCAATGCGAAGGCTCCTGCGTCTTAGGTATCAAATCCGAACCCGTAGCCATCGGCAAACTCGAACGCTACGTAGGCGACTGGAAAATCCAGCACGCCTCACAAGAGCCTGAGCACATAGAGCGAAATGGAAAGAAAGTAGCCATCATTGGCTCAGGCCCGGCCGGACTCGCTTGTGCCTCCGACCTCGCCAAATGGGGCTATGAAGTAAAAGTCTTCGAAGCCCTCCACCAGCTCGGCGGAGTTCTCGTCTACGGCATCCCCGAATTCCGCTTGCCAAAAGAAAAAATCGTAGCCAAAGAAATAGAAGCTGTAAAGCGACTCGGCGTAGAATTTGTCAATGACGTAATCGTTGGTCGCACTACTACCATCGACCATCTCCTCGATGAAGAAGGCTTCGACGCCGTCTTCGTAGGCTCCGGAGCCGGACTCCCACGCTTCATGGGCATCGAAGGTGAGAACCTCAACGGAGTCTTCTCCGCCAACGAATTCCTCACCCGCGTCAACCTCATGCACGCCTACGACGACCGCTACGACACCCCCGTCTTCCAAGCCAAGAAAGTAGTCGTAGTAGGAGGGGGCAACGTCGCCATGGACGCCGTCCGCACAGCCAAGCGACTCGGGGCCGAATCCGTCATCGTCTACCGCCGCAGTGAGACCGAACTCCCGGCACGCCGAGAAGAAGTCCACCACGCCAAAGAAGAAGGCATCGAATTCCGGATGCTTACCAATCCCGTCCGCGTCTTAGGCGATGAAAAAGGTTGGGTGAGAGGCATCGAATGTGTAGAGATGGAATTAGGCGAGCCAGACGAAAGCGGACGCCGCAGCCCCATCGAGAAAAAAGGCAGCAACTTCGAAATAGAATGTGATGCCGTAATAATGGCATTAGGCACCAGCCCCAACCCCCTAATCAAGACCACCACCAAAGGCTTAGACACGAATAGGAAAGGCTGCTTAGTAGCCGACGAATCCGGAGCCACCACCCGCCCAAGAGTCTTCGCCGGAGGCGATGCCGTCACCGGCGCCGCCACCGTCATCCTCGCCATGGGCGCCGGTCGCCGAGCCGCCCAAGCCATCCACACCTCCCTCCAATCCGAATAGTCCCTAAGGCCTTATTGGCGTTAAAGCCCCTAAGCGCCCCTAAGGCCCTTAGAGCCACTATAGGCCCTATAAGGCCTATTGGCCCTATTATTCAAATTAGTCCAATTTAATTTATCATTATAAAGAAATGAGTTTAAAATGCGGTATAGTAGGATTGCCCAACGTAGGCAAATCCACCCTCTTCAACTGCCTCTCCAACGCCAAAGCCCAAAGTGCCAACTTCCCCTTCTGCACCATAGAGCCCAACGTAGGCGTAATCTCCGTCCCTGACGATCGCCTAAACAAACTCGTAGAAATGTGCAATCCCCGCTCCACAGTCCCAGCCACCGTCGAAATAGTCGACATAGCCGGACTCGTAAAAGGAGCCTCAAAAGGTGAAGGCCTCGGCAACAAATTCCTCGCCAACATCCGAGAATGCGACGCCATCCTCCACGTCCTACGCTGCTTCGACGACGACAACATCACCCACGTCGACGGCTCCGTCGACCCAGTCCGCGATAAAGAAATCATCGACCTCGAACTCCAGATCAAAGACCTCGAGACCATCGAATCCCGACTCGTCAAGACCAAGAAAGCCGCTGCCGCCGGCGACAAAGCTGCCAAAATGCAGACCGGAGTCCTCGAAGCCTACAAAGAAGCCCTCGAAGCCGGCCGCCCCGCCCGGAGCGTGCAATTCGACACCAAAGACGAGCAGCTCTTCGCCCGCGACCTCTTCCTACTGACCAACAAACCCGTAATGTACGTCTGCAACGTCGACGACGAATCCGCCGCCTCCGGCAACGCCTACGTTGAAGCCGTACGCAAAGCCGTAGAAGGGGAGGGCTCTGAAATCCTCGTCGTAGCAGCCAAGACCGAAAGCGAAATCGCCGAACTCGACACCTACGAAGACCGTCAGGAATTCCTCGAAAGCATCGGCC
>CAMWLX010000005.1 GCA_947175225.1 uncultured Porphyromonadaceae bacterium | reverse complement strand
CAATAAATGTTTTAGGTAAAATGGTAGATTATAAGAAACTTGGTCTTGTCAACACTCGCGAGATGTTTGCAAAGGCCGTACACGGTGGCTATGCAATCCCCGCGTTCAATTTCAACAACATGGAGCAGCTCCAGGCAATCATCAAGGCTGCTGCTGAGACAAAGAGCCCTGTTATCCTTCAGGTGTCAAAGGGTGCTCGCAACTATGCTAATCCTACTCTTCTCCGCTACATGGCTCAGGGAGCTGTAGAATATGCCAAGAGCCTCGGATGGGAAAAGCCGGAAATCGTGCTTCACCTCGACCACGGTGACACATTCGAAACTTGCAAAGACTGCATCGACAACGGTTTCTCTTCCGTTATGATCGACGGTAGCCACCTCAGCTTCGAAGACAATTGCGAACTCACTAAGAAAGTAGTAGATTATGCTCATCAGTTTGATGTGACTGTAGAAGGCGAACTCGGTGTCCTCGCAGGCGTAGAAGATGAAGTCAGCTCAGACCATCACACATACACTGACCCGGAAGAAGTGATCGAGTTCGTAGCTCGCACTCAGTGCGACAGCCTCGCTATCTCTATCGGTACTTCTCACGGTGCCTACAAGTTCACTCCGGAGCAGTGTACACGCGACCCGAAGACCGGCCGCCTCGTTCCTCCTCCATTGGCATTCAATGTGCTTGAGGCTGTAGAAGAGAAGCTTCCTGACTTCCCAATCGTGCTCCACGGCTCAAGCTCAGTGCCACAGGAATATGTCGACATCATCAACGAATATGGCGGCAAACTTCCTGACGCTATCGGTATCCCTGAAGAGGAACTCCGCAAAGCTGCTAAGATGGATGTCTGCAAGATCAATATCGACTCCGACAGCCGTCTGGCTATGACTGCTGCTGTGCGCAAGGTCCTCGCTGAAAAGCCGGGTGAATTCGACCCACGTAAGTACCTCGGTCCGGCTCGTGATGAAATGGAGAAACTCTACAAGCACAAGATTCTCAACGTGCTCGGTTCAGACGGAAAAGCTGAATAATTCAAAGAGCAGTAAAAAAATTGACAGAAAGTCCGGTGCAATGCATCGGACTTTTTCCATTTAGCTTTTCAGCTTAAGTAGCTCGCAAAAATGCTACTTACCACGTACGAACAAAAGTATATTGCAAAGTTTTAGGTCCCGATGTCAATACAAGCTCCATTTTTTTCCCATTTAGTTCTTTAATATCCATGGGTATGGAAGTCTCATCAAGGGGAAGATATATCCAATCCGGGGTCATATATGCAGTGTTGCCGGTTGATGTCGGACTGGTCTGAAACTTTAGAATCAGCAAATTGTCGGTCTTCTCAAAATTACCATACCTATATGTTGTTGAAAATGAGGAATCCTCCCTTTTGATGACCTCGACTATCTGGTTTTGAAAACTGAAAGTAGTCTCTTCTTTCATTTTCAAAGCAACACCATCTTCCGAAATCTCAATAAGAGACCATGACCCAAAAATTGGCCCTATATGCCCATTATATTGTGTGCATCCACACAGTCCAAGCAATAAGGATATCACTATAATCAATGTGTTTTTCATTTTTTACCCTTGATTTTGAATTCACCACTGTAAGACATTTGCAACCTGGCTCCCCAATTATTATTACGAAGGCTGCCGGCATCAAATGCAACTCTTACGTTCAATTCCAGACCCGGCACCTTTTTGATTGGAATCATGTTAGCCTCTATCATCGCCGATGTGGATTCAAGGCGCTTGTATGCGGGCAATCTTCCTGATCCTCCCGCCTTTTCATAGCTTAACATAGCCCGGTAGCTCAACCGGTCAGATGGATTCCCGCCGACTGCTACATGAAATCCACGAGCTCGCGTATGTTGATATCTCAATACTCCATTCAAGTTATAGATTGGCGCTACAAGATATGGAGTGCCTATGCTCATTCCATAGTTTGTATAAGCCCCATAGAAATCATTGTTGTAATAGTCATCCGCACCCTGGGCATGACCAACTAAAGGGGACTCTACGACATCGTCCGGATCGAAATGTATCGGACCCGACTGATTAGTGAAATCAAGATACTCCACGAGAGCCTTTGTGATAATTCCCTTACGGGCAAAATCATATTTGACTCCCCACAGTCCATCCCAGCCATTCATCTTTCCTATCCCTGAACCATCTTCCCATGGCCATTCAAAGTAAGCAGAGACTTTTGATTCATCCTTAAACTTATAGACCGCCTTAAGATCCCATGTCCCCAAATGAGATCCGGCATAATAAGATTCTCCTCCGGGCCTTGGAAAAAACATCTGAAATACGTCTGACCACCCGAATCCGCGAATATCTGATTCTATAAGCTTTCCTTTATTATAAGAAAACATAGCTCCACCATCGAATGAAGCTGCTTGCATACCGACTGTGACATGAAAATTCTTATCAGGATTCGTACGGAAATAGCATCTTTTGTAGTTATACCAAAGATTAATGGCTTCCACTCCGGTATAGTAATTAAACTCTGCTTTTTTAAACCCGGAGTCCATCATGCGTCCATACATGATTTCGCCATCTATCTGCACCCACCCATTTGTGAATGGGATATTCTGAAAATCAAGGAAACCTCCGGCTATGCCCGGGACCGGAGCCGCATTATTGCTTCGTGTCAGATCGCCCGACGACAATTGGTCGTCAACTATCTTTGAATGAGAATATTTCATTCCGACAGTGAGAGACACCTGTCTGAATTTTACCTGCGCAAACAATTGCTGCAATCTGATATTGGGAAGTTTGGCTCTATGTGTGGTCCACTTCTCTTCTGCCTCTATCCATCTGTCATAATATGTCTTTGATCCGGCCCCGGCAATATAATCAACCCCGGCACTCCAGCTAAACCTTTTTGTAAGGTCAAGTTCTTTTCCAATGCCGGCCTCCTGCCATATTCCGGATCCTTCTACATAGCGACCTTCATTCCGGGATCCAAGCATATACGGTGCCAAAGACTTAGAAGACGCTTGCCCGGACAATGAAGCATGGTAAGCAATCGACACCTCTCCATACGCACAAAAACAGTTTACCATGATAGCTATAGCAATCATCGATACACGCAATACATATTTTTTCAGCATAACGCTTGTCATAGCAGTCTCAATGGTATCTTACTTGTCTTATTCAGCAAATGAACATATGTCCTTTATAACTTCTCCGGCAATAGTCATTCCGAATATTGCCGTTATATGGCAAAGGCTTCCGTTGATACGAGCCTTATAGTCGCATATTTCCAAGGTTGCGCCTTTATTTTCAAGGAGTTCGTCGGAATATACACAAAGAAACTTTCTTGACGGAAAGAGCTTTTCCCTCTTGAATTTGTTTCTCAGTGCCCTCGCAAGTGGACAACCTTTTACACTCCAGAACTCCCCCACTTTGACTCTTGAGGGATCCATTTTCAAAGCTGCCCCCATGCTGCTGAAGAATTTCCTTCCGCTTTTCGTGGCATTGAGAATCAGCAGTGCCTTGTCTTTCAAAGAATCTATGGCATCTACAATATAGTCATATTTCGAGAGATCGATTGCAGAAGCATTATCAGCACAATAAAACATGTCAATTGTCTTCACATCAGCCTCCGGATTGATCTCAAGAAGTCTTCGCTTGGCAGCTTCCGTCTTTATCTCCCCTACTGTCTTGATGGTAGCCGGCATCTGACGATTGATATTGGATACCGATACGGCATCAGAATCCACAAGCGTAATATGTCGCACTCCTGTCCTTACAAGGCATTCCGCTACCCAACTTCCGACACCCCCAATACCAAAGACTATCACTTTTGTCTGAGATATGCGCGACATTGCTTCTTCCCCTACAAGCAGGGATGTCCGATCAAATGCTCCTATACCCATCACTGTTCAGATTATAAGCGACTTGATGGCATCTATCACCCGGTCGGCATCTTTGTCGGTCACATAAGGGCCTGACGGCAGACAAAGACCTCGATGAAACAAATCTTCTGATACACCATTGACGTAGGATGGAAAATCGGAAAACACCGGTTGCTTATGCATGGGCTTCCATAGCGGACGGCTCTCTATTCCAAGTTGCGCAAGCCCAAGCCTCATGGCTTCCACATTGGCATTTGGTTCGCAATCTGTATGAATTGAAGTTCCTTGTCCGGTCACTCCTCCGGCTCCTCCGACTGTTGAAGTGATGGCAGAAGCATATGCATTCTCCTCGCCACGTATTCTCAGCGATTCGTCTATAAGCACTGTACATAGCCAAAAGTTGCTATCATATATGCTTGATGGATTCTCGTGAAGACTGATTCCGGCTGCATTGCCAAGATGCTCCCTATAGTAAGCCTGACGATGACGATGATGGGCTATATACTCTTCTGCCACCATCATTTGCCCACGCCCTATTCCGGCAGAGATATTACTCATCCTATAGTTGTAGCCAATATCTTTGTGCTGATAATATGCATATCCAAGCCGAGCTTGAGTTGCATAATACATAGTTTCCTTTGCTGCCACATCATCCGGACATACAAGTGCGCCTCCTCCTGAGGTAGTGATCATCTTATTGCCATTAAACGACAAGACCCCATATCGCCCGAAAGTGCCACACTTTTGCCCGGCATATGAGGATCCAAAAGCCTCCGCTGCATCCTCAAGCACGGGAATATCCCATTTTTGAGCCACTTCCAATAGTCGTGTGTAGTCGGCAGGCATTCCATAAAGACACACTATTATAATTGCCTTTGGCCGTTTGCCGGTCAGTCTGATTCGGTCGGCAATTGCCATGTCGAGCATATCGGGATCCATATTCCATGAATAGGGTTCTGAATCTATCATAACGGGGATAGCCCCGACATATCTTACCGGGTTAACAGATGCACTGAATGTCATCGACTGCACCATCACCTCATCTCCGGCTTCGATTCCAAGCCCCAAAAGCCCGAGATGAAGGGCTGCTGTCCCCGACGACAAGGCCACCACTTTTTTATCTGAAGCAAGAAACTTCTCAAGGTCCTTCTCAAACCCTGCTACATTCGGTCCTAACGGGACCACCCATTCTCCTTCAAAAGCTTCCTGGATGAAGGGCATTTCATAGCCCGACATCTTACACATTCTCAGTAATATCCTATTATCCATCCTTCAGATTTTATTCTTATCCCTTACTACACTGAGAAGCATTTCAAGATGTTCTTTCTTCGACGGTTTTTGCGTGATGAGTCCTTGATTGCTTTTAAGCCTGTGGACATCACTTCCTACTGCATCAATATACCCGTTTTTTAAAAGCCAAATGCTCTTTTTTTGAGCCGTCTCTCCATATCCTCCTACAAGAGAGACATAATTGAGCTGCATTTTCACTCCCTTCGCCCTTAGCTTCTTATAGTCAGACTCATCCATATATCTATATCTTTCAGGATGGGCGAGCAAGGGATAATATCCTGCCGACATTATAGAATCAATCATCCTGTCAAATCCCATAGGGGCTGAAAAATAAGATGTCTCTACTAGAAGATGATCCGCATTCTCTCCAATTGGAAGGAGATCACGTGCAGCCAAGCGCTCTTCAAAAAGAGGGTCGAGCATATTCTCAGAAGCCAACCGAAGCTCCACATTGCCGTCCCAGGCTCTCTTCAATTCCTCAAAGCGCGACCTTAGACGCTCTGTCGTATTCGGATAGTCTTCCATTATATGAGGTGTGAGCCACAGTGTCTTCACCCCTTTGGCTTCGAAATGCCGCAACAGATCCAACGAATCCTCAAGCTTCTGAAATCCATCGTCAACTCCGGGAAGGACATGGGAATGCCAATCCACCATGCCGGTCATCATGCCGCTATTCTCAAGCGAAGCGACCCTATTTTTAAAAAGCCACATATGACTTAAGATCTATGATTAATTTTTAAAGAGTATAGCAGCGGAAGTGAGCAGAGATGCCACAGAAACCCAGAAACTTACATTCATCAAGCTGTTGCCGTTGTTGGTAGTCTGACGCTTTCTGATATTATTCGGTTCTACATAGATCACATCCCCTTGCTTGAGATAATAAGCGGGTGATTTGACAAGCCCATCTATATCCGTAATATCGACAACATAGGTCTGAAGCTTATCGCCCTCTTTACGAAGCACCTTTATGTTGTTTCGGTTGCCTTGTATTGTCAAGTCTTTTGCCAAAGAGAGAGCCTCCATCAAAGTTAAGGCATCTACATTCATATCATATCTTCCGGGAGAATAGACCTCACCAAGCACAGACACGCCGACATTGAGAAACTCTACAGTCACAACCGGATCCTTAATCAATCCGCGTCCTATTATCTCCCCTTTTATAAAGGCTGCCAGCTCACTGCGAGTCATTCCCGCCACCTTTATTACGCCAAGCACTGGATAATCAATTGTTCCTTCTGCAGAGACAGTAAATCCATTTATACCATCGCTATACCCTACATTATAAGTTCTGTAGTCGTTTGTCCCATTATATCCGGCACGTTGAGATGTAGTATTTGTGAAGACATTAAGATTAAATATCTGGGCAAGGGCTGGGTCCTTGCAGCTTACCATAATCGAAAGCTTATCAAAAGGCTCCACTTTAATGGCCTTATTAGCGGCCTCTACTATTTCAAATACTTCTGCGTTTTCTGCCCCTTGGAAATAAGTAATGTTCTTTGGGGTAGTGCAACTTGTGGCAACACAAGCCAAAACGAGCGCAAACAATGTGCCGCTCAATATAGATTTTATCTTCATTGACGTTCTGTCTAAATTAATTAATCATACAAAGATGTGTGCATACGCGCTTCTTTTTTCCGGATCGCACGTGTGATAAGGAGATTTCCACACAACCAGAGGACGATATCACCGAGCAGCAACCATGTAGCAGCCACATATGGAGAAAGGGAAATGTTGACCAGCATAAAGATGACTGCAGAAAGCAAAATGGCGCAGAGAGAAGCCCTCTGGTTTAGGCCAAGCGCAAGCAGCTTATGATGGATATGGCATTTATCCGGCAAGAATGGATTACGGTGCTGTCTGATACGATGGAAATACACTCTCACTACGTCAAATGCCGGGATTATCAGCGGAGAAAACGCCAATACAAGCTGATTGTAATGGTCAGGCAAGTCTGCAGTCTTGGTATTCGTCATGCTTAGCGCAATGAAAGAGAGCATCATCCCGACAGTGAGAGCTCCTGTGTCACCCATAAAGATTTTCTTTCGCTTGTTGGGATTGCCGAAGACGTTATAATAGAAGAACGGCACGAGGGTTCCAAGTTGAGCCCATACCAATAATCCCAATAGCCATTCATGCGTGATAGTGAATACTATACCATAATAAATCAAGGCAATTCCGCTGAGTCCGGATGCAAGGCCATCAATTCCGTCGATAAGATTTATTGCATTTACAATGTACACTACAAAGAATCCTGACAAACACCACCCTAACCAGGAAGGAAGCTCATGAATCCAGAGCAATCCATCCATGTCGTGGATATATGCCCCGGATGCACATATGAATATTGCGCAGAGTATCTGGCAAGCAAACTTGGCTTTATATCGCACTCCAATAAGGTCGTCGGCCATACCGACAAGGAATATAAGCATCTCCGCACACATCAGATACATTATCGAAGTTCCCCACCCGGAGAAGACTTCTGATGTGTCTGATAATCCTAAGCTTATATTGACTGCCAACACCAGACATATGGAAAAAATTATAGCCGGAAGGAAAGCAATGCCACCAAGCCTTGGGACTATTCCCTTATGTATCTTGCGTTCATCTACTTCATCAAAAAGTTTCTTTCTGAATGCTATGAGTAATATTTGAGGTATGATGATGCCTGTCAGCAATAATGCCACACAAAAGACTACCAGATCCGTATATATCCAATATGATGATGCCATGCTTCGTTCAGCTTATTATTCTATACATGTTTGTGTTGAGGTCGCAACGGCCCCATTTGTCTCATGCTAACGATATGTAGCAATGCAAAGTTAGTTAAAAAATTTAACACACGCAACTCTTATCACGAATTTATTTTACCGCCCCATGACTTTTCGCCGTGCATTTCACTGTACATTACTATTTATCAATCATTTGCGCAATGTCTGAAAATAATAGTCAAGAACGTCTTTTGCTGCCGTAAATGACGACTGCTCATTATTAAGCACTCGGAGTTCCTTCTGCTCGAGAAGTTCCTTTAGTCCCGGGGTATGATAGAATCTACTCCTCAGCTGCTCTTCAATCGTCTCTGTCATCCAATAACGAGCCTGCTCATTGCGCTTACGCTCGAAATATCCCGTTTGCTCTACATAGTTGAAGTAACGGTCGATCATATCCCATACCTTATCAATGTCATAGCCGTAGTAGCCACTATAAGTCACTACTTCAGGCACCCATTTGCTCGGTGTAGGAGGAAACAGCATTAGGGCTGTGCGGAACTGCTGGGCTGCCAATTTGCAACGGTCTACATTGTCACCGTCACACTTGTTGATTGCTATTCCGTCGGCCATCTCCATTATGCCACGCTTGATGCCCTGAAGCTCGTCGCCTGTGCCGGCCACTTGAATGAGAAGGAAGAAGTCTACCATTGAGTGAACAGCTGTTTCGCTCTGCCCTACCCCGACAGTCTCCACAAATATACGGTCGTATCCGGCTGCCTCGCATAGCACGATGGTCTCGCGTGTCTTACGGGCTACCCCGCCAAGCGATCCTCCCGACGGAGAAGGACGAATGAACGCATCTTTCTCAAGCGAAAGCTTCTCCATCCTTGTCTTGTCGCCGAGAATACTTCCGCGCGTGCGTTCGCTGCTCGGGTCGATTGCAAGCACAGCCAATTTATGACCCTGATGGATCACGTGGGTTCCAAACATGTCAATCGAAGTCGATTTGCCTGCGCCCGGCACTCCTGTGATGCCGATCCTTCTTGAATTTCCACTGTAAGGAAGGCATTTCTCTATCACTTCCTGAGCTATCGCTTGATGATCGTCTGCAACGCTCTCAATGAGCGTCACGGCTCTTCCCAACAGGCTGACATCTCCTTTAAGAATTCCTTCCACATATTCTCCGGCAGTCAAGATTCTTTTTTTCTTAACCACTTTTCTATATGGATTCACACTCGGGCTGGAGGTCACTCCGGAATTTACGCGGAGCCCGACATATTTTGCATCATTTTCCGGATGTTCCATGATGTATCTCTATATTTTGGATTATCTTAGTTATATATGTTTTCATATATCGTTTAATTTTTGTGAGCTCTTATCTTAATATTTGACTATTCCTCCGACAGGGATGCTCACTATAGTATCGCCGGTAGCAGTGTCTACGAAAGATGCTCTGTAGAAAAATTCTTTTTCATTCGCCGGAATATTCCGCCCTTTGAGCATCAAAGTGGCAGTGGCTATTCCAAATGGCTCTATCGTGTCAGGGGTGATACCGACCTCAAGCGCCGGGGCATCTGTATCTGCTACCAACGGCAACGACCGGTCACTGTCATTGTATAATCCCACAAACAACGGTCGAGCTTCGGTTTTCGAGATTTCTCCGGCGTTAATTATCAGGGTGCTCAATCTTAATGGTCCTGCATGTTCAGGATAAGCTTGATCAAGATTCTCCCGGCTTGGTATTACTGTGCCGCTGATTTTTATCGAATTGCCTATGCGTTCCTCCCCTGTGAAAAAACGTGCTGTCTTCAAGAATTTGCCCGGACGGTTAAGGGGATCATAAGTTATCGAAACTTCCACTGTGTCACCCGGAGCAATAGGATCGAGAGGATATTCAGCAGCCGAACATCCGCAGCTGGTCCTGGCAGAGATAATAAAGGTTGTGTCTCCTGATATATTGACGGCCTTCACTTTCTGTGTCACTTTGCCATTTTCCTCCTTTATCTTTCCGAAGTCTACCTTATCGGGCAGAAACAACAAAGATTTTTCAATTTGGGCATATGCCACCGGGGCTAATGCTAAAAAGCCGACGATAGCCAACGACCACCTGTGACCAAATTTCCTATCAAACAGAGACATTTTCATTCTACTACTTCTCCTTTTATAAGAAGCCGGGTCTTACGTGGACTCCCGTTGGTGGTTATCGTTATTTTCTTAGAAAAATAGCCCTTGGCGGCAGGAGCAAAAGTCACCTTCACATTTCCGTTTTTCCCGGGAGCCACGGGCGCATCGCTATATTCAGGACGAGTGCAGCCGCAATCTGCCCGGGCATTTGTGATGACAAGATTTCCGCTTCCTGCATTAGAAAAAGCAAACTCATGGGAAACTTTTCCGGCTTTGAGTGAAATCTGCCCGAAATCATAGACGGTCTCCTTAAATGATATTTTAGGAGATTTCTTATCCGCAAAAGCCGGAACATAAGCTATCAGCACCGACAACAATGCCAGTATGCCAAATATGGTCTTTATTCTCGTATTCTTCATACTATCTTAACGAATCTTACTCTAAAATGTTATTTCTAACTATAATAATTATGCTTTAGACACAAAAAAATAAAAAAAATCGGATTTTTTTTGCATAGTCCAAAAAAAAGTATTAACTTTGCACTCGCAAACGGGAAGAAAGCCCAATGCAATCGGGGCGTAGCGCAGTCCGGTAGCGCACCTGGTTTGGGACCAGGTGGTCGCAGGTTCGAATCCTGTCACCCCGACGTAAAAAAGACACTGCTCCGGCAGTGTCTTTTTTCATACATATATGTATAGGCAGACGCCTATGCTTGCTGATGAAGTAACTAATATTGTCTACATAGAGCAGTAGGCACAACCACATCTTCCATTCCTGCCAACGCACCCGGCATTATGGCACAAGTATTTGGCTGAATACCTGCGAGGAATCCTACAGCAAATTTCCAGTAAAAACCATTATCACTTTCTGTCGGTAAAGGTGAAGGCGAGGATGCGGTGGGCCACTTCGGATGCGCTGAACTTCTCAACGACCGATTCCCGCATCCGCTTTATCATTGCTGTATCTCCCACATTACGGTAGGCCCACACAATCCCTTCGGCAAGCATACGGGCACGAGCTGAAGGTTCGTCATCCCAATCGGCGAGATAACCGGTCATCATATGGTCGATGATGTCGCGCTGGCCCCCATGGTCAAAGCCTACCGGTATACACCCATAAGCCTGACCTTCTACGAGTGTCGCACCAAAAGATTCAAAATCCGATGCTGATACAACGATATCGCATTCTTTATATGCCTCACGTATGGCTTCCTCCCCTGAAAGCGCACCTAAATGTCGGTGTGGCAACGTGAATCCATCCCTATTCTCAGGATTCTTGAAAGTTCCGAACGTCACCATTTCCATATTTTCCCCTTCTTCCGGATATTTCTCCATAATAACACTTAAAGCCTCCTTTAGCACAGGCAGTCCTTTGATGGGATCATCCAATCGCGCCGCTCCGAAAATTATTCGGACCGGGTCACCGCTACCCTTACTTTTCCTGATATATCCCTCAGAATCCGATATCGGAAACGGATTAGGGATTACCGTCACATCCCATCCGTTCAACAGCGAGCTTTCCTCCGCTTTTCGCGCCAGCCAGCTGCTGACCGCTACAAAACGCAGATCCGCCTCCCTGTATAGTTTCATTTTCCTACACCATGTCTTGTGCGACATATCGTTCGCGCCACATCTCTTTCCCAAAAGTGGACAATCACCGCATTCATTCATATATCCCCTGCATTTTCCTGCATGATGGCATATACCCGTCATGTTCCACATGTCGTGCATCACCCATACCATCGGTTTCATTAGCTCTGACAGTTTCTTCACCCCCTGAAGGCTCAGCATACCCTGGTTGACCCAGCCGAGGTAGATGGAGTCTGCTTCCCTGACCCACGGATGTTTCCAAACGGGAAGTCCTTCCGTTGCAGGGTCCACTTTGAAAAGGGTCGAACGATCTAAGCCATTCCTTATGAACACCTCAAGTCTTTCCTTCAGAAAAGAATACTGTATCCTCCATTTCGGCACACAATAGTCCACATACGGAGAGTCGCTCAGTTTCTCGCACACAAGCATCCGGGCATCCACGCCGATGTCACGCATAGCCAGCATGAGCCGATAGGTCACTATGGCCGCACCCCCACGCAGGTCGCTACGGCTCAGGAAGATCACTTTATTGTCCATCGTTCAAACCGATATCTTATCCCCTGCGGATCGGTTTCCCAATCAGATGCCTCCTCGAGACTCCACTCTTCACGGTATTCCGGCATCCGGCAATCGATGCCCTTGTCAGGCTTTGCGTCGATATGTGTGATATACAGTTCATCCGCCAAAGGCAGAAACGACCTGTATATCTGCGCTCCTCCGATTACGAACGGCATCTCTTCCTCACGGCAGGCTGCCATCGCCTCTTCGGGCGACTGCACGCAGACAACCCCTTCAAGATTCAATAATGTATGAGACACGACAATATTCAATCGCCCGGGCAATGGTCGCTTCGGAAGTGATTCCCACGTCTTGCGCCCCATGATGACAGGGTGTCCCGTCGTGAGCTTCTTGAAGTTCTTGAGGTCGGCCGAAATATGCCACACGAGGTCTCCCCCGCTTCCGAGTTCGAGGTTCGGACCGACAGCCGCGATCATGGCAAGTTTTATTCTTTCACTCATACGCTCACCTCACCCTTGATGGAAGGCCACGGATCGTAGCCTTCCAGTTTGAAATCTTCATATTTAAATCCGAAGATATCCTTCACTTCCGGATTGATCCTCATTTTGGGCAGCGGACGCGGTTCTCGGGTCAGCTGAAGATCCACCTGCTCCAGATGATTGAGATATATGTGTGCGTCGCCAAGCGTATGGATGAACTCGCCGGGCTGAAGCCCGCATACCTGCGCCAGCATCATGGTGAGCAATGCATAGGATGCAATGTTGAAGGGCACACCCAAAAAGCAGTCAGCACTGCGCTGATAGAGCTGAAGGGAAAGTTTTCCGTCGCAGACATACATCTGGAAGAAAGCATGGCATGGGGGGAGATTCATATTGTCAAGGTCAGCCACATTCCATGCGCTGACTATGATGCGGCGGGAGTCAGGATTGGTCTTCAGCGTCTCCACAGCCTCCTTTATCTGATCGATGCTTCCTCCGTTGTAGTCAGGCCATGTGCGCCACTGATAGCCATAGATATGGCCGAGGTCACCGTCTGGATCAGCCCACTCATTCCAAATTCTCACTCCATGATCTTGAAGATACTTCACATTTGTATCCCCTTTTAGAAACCACAATAACTCATAAATTATACTCTTCAGGTGAGTTTTTTTGGTCGTGACAAGAGGGAAACCCTCCGACAGGTCATAGCGCATCTGATAGCCAAAAGTGGATATCGTCCCTGTGCCTGTGCGGTCTTCCTTTCGGTGTCCATTTTTGAGTATATGGCGGAGTAGATCTTGATATTGCTTCATTATCTAATTGAGAATTGAGAATTGAGAATTGAGAATTGAGAATTGAGAATTTTTCCATGGTAAATCATGAGAACCCATGAGAACCCATGAGAACCCATAAGAATCCATGAGAACCCATGAGAACCCATAGGAAATCATAATTATGAATTATGCATTTCCATGAGCGGCGTCTGTCGGTGCCTCCCCCGGTTGAGTTGGAAGCGGATGGCATCGTTGGGGCAGACATCGGTACAGTCGAAACATCGTATGCATCGCGAGTTGTCTACAAATCTCTGCGACACTTTTATGCATCTTGCAGAGCATACATCCTCACATTTCATGCAGCTTATGCACTTGTCAGGGTCAATGGCAATATGCATGAGCGATTGCGAATGGAGGCATCCAAGAGCAGTTCCTATCGGGCAGAGGGTGGTGCAGAATTTTCTTCCTCCCGTCCAAGCCCATATAAGGATTGCTACAATCATAGCCAACCCAATAGCACTACCGATCCCGACAGAAAGACCTGCGGCTTGCAGTGTCATGGCAGTGTCGGCAGGGCGTACAACCGATGCGGCATTACGCATTATGTTCCATGGTTCGATAATATATCCAACAACGATAATCCCTGCTATCAAAGAAGCAAGGTAAGCAAGCAAGACTATGTATCTTATTTTACTTCCTTCCTCAAAACGAAAAGTCTTCTTCGGATTGGCTTTACGCTTGCTCCAGATTACGATATCTTGAAGCGTACCTACAGGGCAGACCGTAGCGCAATAAATCCTTCCGAAAAGGATCGTCGCGATTATCCAAACGATGGTAGCTCCGAAAGTAGCCTGTATGGCAGAAGGGATGATCTGAGCACGCTCGGATATGATTGCATAGACCGGGGCGCTGGTGCCGAGCAACAGCCACAACAATGATGCAAAAAGCATCACGAGAGCCAGCATTATCCGGAAGCTTTTCATATCCCTTAGGTCGGTGTTAGAGTTATTTGTCAGTTTGACGAAATGAAGTTGTTTCGACTTATTTTTTTATTAAGATTTCGTCAGCTTTGCGAGCAGATTTCGCTTCATGAAGAAGGAGCGATGCGGGCATCGTGACTGATGAATGAAGCGAAATCTGCCGCAAAGATGGCGGAAGCTTGATAAAAAGAATTGATCCATTCATATTATTTTGTTATTTTTTATATTCGTAAATAAGTCGAAACAACTTCAATGTCAAACTGACATTTTAGTTTATCTCCTGCGGTTGTTGCCTGCTTTCTGCTGCTGGCGCATCATCTCTTGCTGCTGCTTTTGCATTTCTTCGAGGCGAGCCATCCAGCCGGATTTCTTCTGAGGCTTCTTGGCATTCTCCTTCATCGTACGGCGCACAGCCTCCTCCTTGACAAACCATTTGCGGATAGCATATGTCTGTATGATGGTGATAAGCAGCGAGAGGAAATAGTAATAGCTTAGGCCGGCTGCATAGTTGTTGAAGAATACGAGGAACATTAACGGCATCAGATACATCATCCACTTCATGCCCGGCATACTGTTGCTCTGGCCCTGCATTGTAGAGCGCGTATAGATGATGTTGGTGGCAGTCATAAGGAGACAGAATAAGGAAATGTGATTGCCGAAGTACTCAGTGACCAGAGGGATGTGCGCGCTCCATGAGATGATCGCATCAGGAGCTGCAAGGTCATGAGCCCAAAGGAACGACTGTCCGCGTAGTTCGATAGCATTCGGGAAGAAAGAGAACATCGCAAAGAGTATTGGCATCTGCAACAACATAGGAAGGCAACCCGACATTGGGTTTGCACCGGCCTTGTTATAGAGAGCCATAGTCTTCTGCTGACGCACCATTGCATTCTCGTTGCCCGGATACTTGTCGTTGATTTCCTTGATGTCAGGAGCAAGGATACGCATCTTAGCCTGGCTGACATAGCTCTTATAAGTGAGCGGGAAGAGAACTATCTTGAGCAAGATAGTAAGCACGAGGATCACGATTCCATAGTTCCAGCCAAAACTTCCGAGGAAGTTGAAGACCGGAATCACTATCAGAGTATTGATCCAGCGGAATATAGGCCAACCAAGAGGAATGAGCTTTGTCAGCTTAAGGTTTTCGTCCTCATAGGTGTTTTTGTCGATCTTGTTGAGGAGAGGATACAGGTTGGGACCAATATAGTAGTTGAAGCCGACAGGAATTGAGGCATTCCAGTCATAATCATTGACTTCAGCGTCGGCAGTGAGCGACTTCAAATAGACGCTACCCTTTAGCACTTCTGTATTGAAGTCGGCTGAATTGAAGTTCTTGTCGGCAATGAGAACAGAAGAGAAGAACTGGTTTTTGAAAGCGATCCACTTGAGTTTTTGCTGGCGCTCCTTGCTCTTGTTTTGGCTCTCGCTCATTTCCTCAACAGATCCTCCAAGGAATTTGTAGGCAAGGCGGGAGTTACGCTCCTCAAACATACGTCCTTTTTCCTGACGGTGGATATCCTGATGCCAGTTGACGCCAAGTTTGCGGACATTGCTCTGTACGATCGGCGCCATGTTTTTCTGCACGACTTCCATCTTTATCATATAGTTGTCACCCTTGGGAAGAGTGTATCTAATGCCCCAGAAAGCATCGGCAGAAAGGTCGAGAGCCATGACTACAGTTGAGTCGGTCACTTCCTTCGGAGTGAAGTAGAGGTCGGAAGTAGAGATTTCCTGTGGGAGAGGAAGGGTGAAGCTCATTTGGTTTGATTCCGAGTCAAACATCACGACTTTCTTTTTCACCTTCTTTGTTTCATCAGGGTCATATTCCGTATCATACTTTTTAAGTTCGGCACGGCTTACTATACCTCCCTTTGTAGAAAGGTCGATTTTGATCACATTGTTTTCAAGCGTGATTTTCTTATCGTCGCCGGTGAGGAATGAAGCGAATCTGCCATAGCGTCCGATAGAGTTTGAGAGGGCACGGACCTTGTCGATAGCAGCGGTATGTTCGGCTGCAGTCATTGCCGAGAGATTGTTGGAAGCGATATCTTTCCAAGAGAGGGCTTTACCGTTAACCGTCACGGTACCATAGATTGAGTCTCCGGCAAGGGTAAGTTTTACTCCATTGCTGTTGAGCTCCACAGCTGTTTTTCCATCCTCCGTGGCAACGGGAGTTCCGTTAGAGAGGATATTTTTTGTGAGCCATTCACGCTCTGTGTCAGTGAAAACTGCAGCAGTTGGTTGGTTGTCTACGACGGTCTTTTCCGTCTGAGCCTGTTCCTCTACACTGGCAGGATCCGGCGTTGTAAAATACATAAAGCCAAAGAAAACGAGGGCCATAAGGATGAGGCCGTAGGCTGTGTTCTTGTCCATTACGGGGCGGTATAAGTTTAAATTGTTATTGTAGAATTTTGAAGGAAAGGGATGTAGCATCTTCGAGAAGACACTACACGCCTATTCAAACTGCAAAATTAATCTTTTTTTTCAAAATCCGCAAAAAAAGATGTATAAAAAATAAAATCCGACCCTACAATGCCATCAAGTCAAAAATTCCGATTTAAGACTCGGAATTCACGCCAAGCAGAGCTTGCGACGGAGCTGAATTCACAATTGTTCTATTTCTTCCCTTGTCAATTCAGTGTAGAGCATTATGTCGCCTAAAGGCATGTCGCTTTCTTTCATCTTCTTTGCCATTTTTATTCTCGCATTTTTCTCTCCTTCTTCCCTTCCTTCTTCCCTTCCTTCTTCTCTTCCTTCTTCTCTTCCTTCTTCCCTTGCTTCTTTCCTTTGATAATCGATTTCGGATTGATATTCCATTTCGCGTATGATAGATGTCCTATACTCCACGATATCTTCCGCTGCCATGGAGGCAATCTCCGCAGCATTAAACATCTCTTCATATTCTCCCGTCAAGTAGGGCTTTGATTTCTTATCTAAATTTTCCATATTCTTTGTAATGTATAGTCTTTTTTCCAATTCTGTCTTACAATCCTCCCATTCCTTGCCTACCTGCTCCAACGACAAGAAATATATCCTGAAGTCTTCAGAGAAAACGACATTGGTCGCTCTTTCTATCAACAATACTTCATTAACAAGTTTTTTCTCAAAAGGTTGCATGTCAAAGTCTGTAATCACAATTAGATATACCGGACTGAACTGATAAGTGCCTCCACTAACTCCTTGCTTGAATACACATGCAGAAATGTAGAACACCATCCTCTTATCGAAGAAATTCGACGGACGCCGTTGCATCTCGACAATGAAATGCTGACCTGTACTTGTTGTGCAGTAAGCGTCATAATAGATGCGCTTTCCTTTATCAGTCGGAGGAGTTATCTCCTTATCCTTGAATATTACATCAGTGATTTCCATCTCTCCTTCAAACAAGGCATTCAGAAATTTTCTCAACACTTCAGAATATTCGGGAGAAGAGTATGCCCGTTTGAAGCCATAATCAGAGCGAAGACTGATAAAAGTCTTCTTCAGGAGCTCATCAACCTTCTTTAGTTGGGATTTTGAAATCTGTTTTTTCATCTTTGATTCAAATTTGACCCCTAAATTACTAAAAAAAATCAAATTATCAAATATCAAATGAATATTTTCCAAGACACAGGTGTGACTTGGAAATACTAAAGTATAACTAAATTGGCGGATTGGGAGGGATGTAGAGAAACAATGCCGACATAATCTTTTGGGGATTGTGTCGGCATTGTTTTATTAGGATGAGTTGGAGATATTTTAGTTTTCGTCGATTACGAATTTGATGGGACAGGCATCTTGCCAATTGTTGGCTGTATAAGGATTGAAGTCGAAATTGAAGTAGTTCATATCCCAACCAAGACAACTACGATCTGGAGATGTTGCCGCACCAGTACCTGAATGAACACCAGTGACATCTTGATCTATCCAATAAATGCACCCTGATACAATCGGTATGTTATAAGGTATGGGACGGAATAGATTTCCAGTTGTAACAGTATTAGCAGTTGCAGCATTGAATGTCAATCTTGTACTTAAATCTGAATATTTCAACTGACCCTCATAATCCGTGTCACTATAGTTCACACCATTTAAAGCCGGTAGAGTATATCGATACATTCGACGAGTACCTATGCCGTATCTACCAATTGGGAACAGGATCTGATTGCCTGTAGATTTGTCATATGCAACCACAGCTCGCATTCCATTCTTGATGTTAAATAACCCTTCATTATAAGGGTCAATTAGTCCGTATGCTTCTTCGGATTTTTTTTTCGGTTCAGTAGCCTCACTTCCGTAGAACACACCAAATCCGAATTCTGAATTATCAGTCAATGCTTTAAATTCTTCATAAGTCGGAACTCTATATTTCAATGGTTTGTTGTTATCGTCAGTCGTACGATTTCCTTCATCATCCAATGCATAGAATATTCCCATATTTCTATTCCTTCCAGCCGCAGTATTTGCGTCGTCATCGAAACCTATATCAGACCATGACTTTTCCTGCCATTGGTTTTTCCATATATTATCGGTGACTCCTGGTTTTACGGTAACTCCTTCATTCGCAAGTCCTACAACAAATGGAATATTCCTTGGAGCTTTAAATGGACCTAAATCTGGTTGCATGTTATTCCATACAAATATACCCTGATCAATACGTCCACGACGGAACATAGACCCCAACATGAGCGGATTTTTTGTCAAAACAGCATCAAAAACTTGTCTTCCGTTTTCTGTTGTATTTGTATTTGTAGCCTGATAGAGAGAGAATGAACTCCATTGTTTACCCGGTGTTCCACCCATTCTCAAAGGGGCATTATATCCTTTTCGCACAAGGATCTTATGCATGCATTGATTGCCATGATATTTAACATTGACCACAGCACATTCAGATTGGTTATCATCTACATCACCTCCAAATTCGATAGCAAAGTGAATTTCAGAACCCGTGTTGCCATAGATTACACCATCCTTCATATATCCATTTGTATCACCATTTGGACGCAGTGTAAATCCACCTGCATTTGTTTTCTCGTCAATGTAGGCAGTCCATTCACCTTGGGATTGGAATGCTTGAAAATCTGACTCTGCATTTGAATTGACTGCTTCAAGAAGCGTCACATTAAATGCATTATTACGATTATGAGCACGCCAGACTCCCTTAGGATTAGTGATACGTTTTACTTGACGAACTTCAACGTCTCTTTCTACATATTCCGGTTCATCACCACCAACATCAAAGCTACCTCTAATATGGATTACGGCCTTGCGTTCGAAGGCTTCATAAGGATTATTTCCTGAGAAGCCAGATCCCTCAATGAGTGTTTTAGTTCGAGTCCATACAGGAAGCATCAATATCATCTGGTTTTCGAGTCTCACACCATTATCATTAAGGATCTCATTAACTTTATATTTATTTTCTTCTTCAGGAAAAGAATGCCCTCTATCTCCCCATGATGCAGGATGTTCACCTATTGTGAAATCTTCATTGCCTTTATAGAATCGACGCTCACCTTCCAGATTGTTTTTCCAATAATCTATCAACAGATTATTCGAGGCTAAGCTATGGCCGCCTGATATAGTTGTAGTTTGTGTACTGGGTAAGTGAAGAGCCAAAAATCCAAATTGCGGTCTTTCTTGACCTTGAGGAAGATTATCAGGATAATTCTCTCCGGTAGGAGCCGGATTCACATAACGGATATTACTAAATGCCGCACGATTCCACTGGAATTGATAGGTGTTCGGTTCAGAAGGTATCACGTCTTTAGGAATCATATATTCTTTTGCATTATCACCTGAGCCCAAAGTTATCGGATCATTTGTATATGGATTCGGATCGTATGGAGCCCAGTTATTCTCAGTTATAGTGACAGTCAGATATTGAATATCACCTATTATCTTGATAGGCAGTTCACTTTGCTGCTGATAAAGATAAGACACACGGAACACTGAAGGTACTTGTATGTCTGGATTAGTAATGACATAGTCGATGTGCCAATCAGGGTCGTTAGCCCAACCGTTGAAGCCAAGAGTAAGCTTATAATGATAGTTACGCTGAGCGTCATAATCGAATGAAGTATCCTTACCAAGCATAAAACGATACTTTATAGGACCTTCACCGGGATTTGCGGGATTGGTCGAAACATAGTATGCCTCGACTTCTACATACGTTCCAAATGGAACGCGATCCTTGAAGTCGTTATCATTTTCCGGCTTGTGAATAGTAGTACCTACTATATCATCTCCATCCTTTTGCGGCTTCTTGTTATATTTTGGATTATTCTTGTAATTTATGTCCTTATCTAACAAATATGGATTTTGATTATTCTCAAAAAAGAAAAGAGAGGGAGCATTCGAGCCATGAGCATCTTCAGGAATGGCATTACGGACACTGTTATCCAGCCTGAGTCCGTCGGTATTTTCGCTTCCCGTATGTTCATTTGGATCTGTTATGACTCCATTAGAATCATATTCAAGGCGTGAATTTGCAACCTCAACCGGCGTAGATTCTACCTTATCAGGATAACTGTCGAGATGATTGTATAAATCATTGGCATCTTCCGGTGTGTTTTCAGCACCGAGCCAACAAGTCTTAGGGATGTCACGGACAGTGACATTCTTGATGTAGATGGACACCCCTTGATTCAACCCGCTTGGATCAAAAGCCACCGTCACCTTTGACACGACTCTTTTTAGCCAAGCATGAATCTCTGAACCACCGTCTTTGCCCACAAATTTGATAGGCTCTTTTGATTCAAAACCATCTGAATCAGCACTGCCGGAAGTGAAATAACCAAACATCTGATTATTTTTCTCTATATTTGTGGCATTCCAGTCAAGTTTGATCTTCTGCAAGCCCTCAACAGTCAGAATTTCCTCGGCATATTTAGAAAGATCGCCCATATTAGCAACCGCAAACATATAATATTGCCCGTATGGAAGGTCGGGAATCTTGAAAGTTGCCCTTGCCGTTTTCTTTTCATCGGTATGCGCTTCATTGCCGTCAAGATGGTCATTAGGATTGACTTCATATTCAGTATCTTCATAATCCAAAAGATCGGAATCAGTATATTTTTTTACAAGATTTTTTCCCTTATCATAGACCAACACACAGAGAGTCTCGATAGTACTAATTGTATCTCCGGGTGTGCGCGTCGATGTAAGATCAGTGGTAGCTGTAGGAGTAAAAGTCACAGTTGCCGATAAAAATCCTTCCCCTTCCGGTATGTCGATGTCGCTGTAGGGAAAATCATCTCTACAAGAAACTACAATGATTGAGAATAATAGTGAGAGAATATATAATGATTTAAAAACATTCTGTTTCATAAGAATTTTATATTTGTATCTCCTAAAGAAATTAATTTGACACGGAAACTAAACAACGAGCCACCAATCCCGACTGGGTATAGGCCGTCACGTATGTCTTGCCAACTCCCTTTGGTATTATCCTGACAGGTACCGGCTTTTCTTCGTCATTAACCATTTGAAGATATGAAAGCTCTATGGATTCAGAGGGTTCTACATATCGTTGGTCATCTTCTTCTGTCACTTCATTACTCAGAAGAACAATTGATGGGTCAGATGAAACCCAGTAAAGATTCTGAATAGTATTACCGTTAGTCGATGTAAACGTTGGATAGAGAAGTCCATCGTCACCATTTAAAACAAGGTCCATCGTAGTCGCAACTATCAGCTTATCAGAGACAGGAGCAGAGAAGCCGAATTCGGGGTTTAGGAAAACACCGGTGTATGGATAGACGGTTACAACACATGGTAGATCATGTCCCGGAAATCCCAATGTGATCTTCAGGTGAGTGTTGCGTGCGATGGCGTCATGGTCTTTGTCGTCACGGTTGATACTCAGGATGTTGGTGACTAAGGGAGCTTCCAATTCAATGCCTGTATTAAGGGTCACTTTCACCGTGTAGTTCTTACCTTCCGCGAGAATTGATTCCGGGAAGTAGATGGGACCTGCAATCTTCTTTCCCGTTATACTCGTTTCCGGAGTTAGCGTGATTGAAGTTCCGGTTGCATTATCCAGTTGGCATGACAGGTTATCAACTAAATAAGTAACGGTTCTTGATGCAGTTGGAGTTTTAAAACTTGAAATATACATTTCCAAATTTGAAGAAGCAACTATGTTTTCCTTGTTCCAGGCCGTTGTCCCTTTAGAATATATCGCATCATTCGGAAACACATACTCTTCAGAACCGATACCTGTGAGAGAAAGGGAAGTAATGTAAGTATCCTTATAAAGTTCGTTCAATTCAGCAGTATCGAGATAAAACGTTGCTTTAGCAGCCGCTCGGGTCATAAATAGATTAGCAGTACACAAATCATCAATTGAATCTACATCTAATGTGATGACATTATCAATTATCTGAGATTTGTCAATATAACTGTCATCTTTTGTAGTCTCTGAATCATCGATCTCATAAATTGCTTTTGGCCTATACACATAGACATCGAAATATTCAGTCATAGGAAGCATTGGCCTCAAAGCTTTAGAGTCAGAGAAGAGCCCCAATTGGGTCACATCTTTATCGATAGAGTTTAAACCTGGAATTGAAACAGTCCAATTCCTAAGCATATTTAGATCAGCATTGCTATCGACTTCATAACTTTTAAGAAATTGCGAAGCTGAGTTATACCCTTCGGGAGCTTGTAGAGAAGATTCGTTGGCTATAAGGAAAATCTTCTTATAATCGTTAGCTGACACTTCAAATTCCAGATTATCATAGTCAGGATAACCATTGACGGTAGTATTGACCATACGATTTGCCTCTACTTTTGTGCCGATAAGTCGTGGGTGTCCATCAACTTTAATGGTATCTCCTTTTTCATCTGTCTCAACTTCAGCATGAACTATGATAACTCTCAATGTGCTTATTTGTTCAAAATCTTCTTTAGGAACTTCATAACCATCATCATCATTCTTATCAGCTCGTGTGCTTGCTTGCTGACCATCGAAAGAGACATTCAAGCAAAGATTGACCATATTTTGAGAGGAAGTCTCAGCAGCAACCGCCGGCTCTTCCGGAGGGCATGGGTCCTCCTGCAAACGACATCCCCCACACACCATTACCATGCCGACGATGAGTGCAAAAGTATAATATTTAATCTTAGGGAATATCATAATCAGAATCCTGTATTATTTATACGTACTACCCAGTCGTTGATCTCAATTACGGTGTCAAGCCAGATTCCTCCTCTTAGGAAGAATAGCATCTTCCAACGGCTTTCACGGTCAAGGAATTCCTGATCCGGCATATTTGTATATGCCTCACTCTTCATAAGAAGAAGGTAGTTATTGAGGGGGATATCTACAACTTTGTAGCCATTCTCTTTGCGAGTGATAACGAGGCGTGGAGAATTTGAAGTGACAAGCCGTGGGAAGCTCATCTCAGCAAAAGCGACTGAAGCCACACCACCCTCATCGGGGAGTTCTCCCGGGCTCACGTTTCCTCGAGTCCAAGGGAAATATTCAACATTTTGCGTTGGGATTATGTCATTATTCCAAGCAAACAGAGTATTGTCATCTACTATCCTGAAGTCAAAATCCGCCTCATCAATGGCCGTGCCGTCTACCTGCTGGAGCATCACTCGAAGATTGTTGGTGTCCTTCATCATGTAGACTGTATAATCTCTATATTCCATGTCTGTTTTTTCTACGGTGACTTCCTGTCGGCCATAGAACAGAGGATGGAGGGAGGTGCCGACCGGCTGAGTCAGGCAATTGGAATTTAATTCCACTTCCAGCTGATCCATCTTGATTTCAGATGGAGAAGAAGTGAAAGAGAATGAAGATTGATCGCAATCCATGCCTCCATAAGCGATCAGACTGTAGGAGCCGGGGGCAAGATCTACAATCATTCGCCAATTTTCATCCATTAGATCAGACGCCGGGATATTTGAGCGCGTTGTCACATAATTTCCCTCACTGTCATAGACCAACAATGTCAAGCAATCTACTTGGGAAGGGAAAGCATTAGCAAACTCCATATTGTAGTCATATACAAACCGGAGACGTACTCCCTGCGGACAAGGCTGCAGATCTTCATGCAGCGCACTGCATGAAGAAAAAGACAGGACTGTAGCCGCAAGCATCCAACCTGTTAATGCCTTTTTTATAGAATCTGAAAAAGATCTGATATTCATATCTTGTTTGAATTTTTTTGGTGATCTGAGAGGGTGTCACGCCTCTCAGACCTAAGTATTTGTTTATTCAGCCACACGTGGCTCAACAGGAAACAAACCTGCCACTATTGGTTCGAGTGGGATTAGAATTGGATGCTGTTGACGCGAACAACCCAAGGAACGATTTCGACATTCACGTCAAGATAAATGTTATCTATTTCGTCATCTGTGTCCGGTGTGGGATTATTTGGATCATTACTTGGAATACGTGGGTGACCGAGACGTGTGATTTTATCGACAGAAAGCTTGTAAACATTATTGCGGACTACGTCGAACTCCATCGGACCCATAGAACCGTTAAGACCATTGTCGTTGTGGCGGTTCCAATAATAGTAGTAGCAATAATATCCGGGCTCCTTTGAATCAACGTCTACTGAACTCTGATAGATAGTGATGCCGGCGTCAGTGACAGCTTTACGCATTTCGACCAACTTTGGATCTACTGTCGTGGTTCCATCTTCCTCACCTTTAATGGTTTCATTTTTACCACCTTCCGACCATTGATCCCATGCGTAATTAGCACTCTTTATGTATGCGGCATAATCTGTATTATCAGGCTTAGGATTACCAGCCTCGTCAAACATATCTGCCCATCTTGGATCTACAATATCTACATCTATATATCCTAATTCTGCCGTATCATCTTTTTGCCTATATTTCATGCCGGCAGGAATCGGACCATCACCGAACACTGCCTGATAAAGACCTGTGCCGTCATTAATCTCAAGCTTTCCACTTACGTCAAATGTCACTGATTCCTGGATAGCAGCCTGACGAATATGACGCCAGCCCATATATATATGTCGATCGAAATAATAGAGGATTGGATCATGTTGTGGGTTACCTACCAAAGTAATTTTTTCACCACCATATGTAAATTCCTTTCCGGAAAGACAAGCCACTAAGTTACCATAGTTGCCCTTGCACCAATATTCGTCATAATTATTCCAATCTATGGTTCCATTATTGATGCCCGGGATCATCTTAGCTTTGAAGATCACTCCGGTAGATATACCATTGACCTGATCTTCAACAGACGGGATAACATTCTCAGTTACATATCGCCAAACTCTATATTGATTCTTAGCATCATTGTTACCATTTTTGAGGATATCACTAATTTTCACAACGTCCCACTTGCTTCCTAAATCAAGGTCAGTATTATATAGACCATTATTATCAAAGAATGGGAAGTTAAAATAATCACTGAGAGGCACACCATCTAATTTGAAATCTTTCTCATTGCCTAAGCCTTGATCATTACCGGAACCTAATTCGGAATCTTGATAACCAAATTCTCTTTTAGCTCCTTTAAACACGCTTGCATAGGGACCAACAACATAATTTCCACCTGAATAAACGCCACCGGCTCCTCTTATCCATGGCTTTTCACGACCACATAAGCTGTAATCAGGACCATATAATTGTCCATCTTCGCTTACGCGAGGCAGATAATAGAACTTATTGCCCATATTTACAAGACACATTTTTTCCAGCTGAACACCAACAACAGAAGCTTTTTTAGTTGTGTCATTAACCTCTCGGGCTTCAAGAACATTATAACTGTTATTATTATTCGATCCGTCTTTGAAATCAAAACGAGCTACCGAACGTTCTACTTGAATAGCCCCTCGACCCTCTACATCATCGCTATTATCTACTACTTTTTCTTCTACGCCAACAGTATATGTATTTTTTCCTGAAAGATGAAAAGCTTTGTCGTAGTCATTAAAAAAGTCCCAATCAAGCAGATTCTGTGGAAGTGCACGTTTTGTAAGAGACTTATTGTTCATCAAGAATGAGTTAGATCCCCAAATGCCGACATTGAGATCTGAATTTGATCCATTACGTTGCAGGACTTTACATGTCTTATTGATCCAATTAGCACTACCAAAAGAGACAGAATCATTGTCTTGTACTTGACCGGCAAAATAATCTCTCAATTCATTGGTCGGATTACAGAAGACAAAAACGTACACTTGAGGTACTTTATAAGTAGAATCTACCGGATTAAAGAATAAGCTATAAAAATCATTGAGATTTGCTTTGCTCAGTTGGGCAGCAGCTTTATAAAACTTGCTATTGTCCTTCGCAGGAAGCGCATCAATATGACCGCTCTTAATTTCTCCGGAGACTATATAGCCATAGTTATCCACTTTCAAAGTGTCGTTTAAGTTTTCGCTTGCTACCTTGTCGAAAGCAAGGACCACCAACGCTGAAGTGACATTGCTCTCTGCTTCGGTACCGACTTCTTCTCCATCGCTACTACCACCACCATTAATGGTTTCACTACGAGTTCCACCAACACCGGCAGGCAACTTAAAGTCTACAGTCATGTAGACACCTCCGGATCCATTGTCTGTGACTAACTGATCCGGTTTTAGGCTGCCGTTCGAATCGATCATGTCGTTCGAGCAAGCACCAACAGCCAATAGAGCAGCAGCTGTAAGCGCGCCAAAAATTAGATTTTTTTTCATGTTAGTTAATTAAAAATATTGATAATTGATTGTTGTTTTGTTTGCTTTATAAAATTAATGGATCACCATTGGAGTGACCGGGGTAAGTGCTTGGTTTACCAACATTAGTACATCCTTGGCATTTTGTGAACCGGCCCGGGCTGCCTTTTCAAGATATTCCTTGGCTTTCGCATAGTCTTTTTCCATTGCGTAAAGGACTCCCCACGCACAGTCTACGTCGGCACTCGGACTGAGTTTCTCAAGATACCTTCTTGCTGCCTGCATATTGCCGTTGCTCATTGCGCAGCCGGCTGCATTGAGGTTGGCCACTTCACTCTCAGGGTACATTGCAGCCGCTGTAATGAAGACATCATTGTATTCAGGAGAGCCATCCTCGTATTTGTGTGAAAGAAGATACAGCTCGTTGAGAGAAAGCAGGCTTGGATTCTTCTTGAAGACTTGCTCTATCTCGTTGACATCGTAGAATTTCTTTATTCGGTAGCGTATCTTGTAGTCGGTATGGCGGAGAAGAGGGTAAACATTATTGAGCAAGAAAGGATATTCATTGGGGAACTTAGCCTTGAATAAATCGTTTTTCTTCTCAATAGGTATCGAAGCGTCATCAATGAAAGCTATCATGTCATATTTGCCGGAGATGTCTGATGCTTCAATCCATTCCCGCAGACCGACCCAATCTTCCGGAACTGCATTGTTATCATATACCGAATGAGGGAAGTCAGAATGTCTCTCCACGTATTTTAGCACCTCTTCAGTTCGTCCGTTAGCAAGGCGCACGTTGTTATGGTAGGGACCTTCCGGGGAAGCATAACCGGTAAGGAAGATTTTTTCGACAGTAGCATACTCATTGTCGCGAACCACCTTTATAGTCTTCACGATAGTATCGAGCTCGGCTTTGTTTGAGAAATAAGACCAGTCAATATCTGTTTTGTTAACCTTGAAGATGATGTTGGCACGACCGGAGAGATTGAAAATCTTGTCGGCAGAATCATTAGGGGCTACGTAAGGGAAATTTATCAGGAAGTCAAGATCGTTTATGACAGGAGGCTCATTGAAATCTACATAAGTGTACTCACCGGATCTTGCTGGGTCGCAGTTACAGATATTGGTGGTATCAGCCTGAATGATTATAGAGGAGGTCGGGGAGTATTGAGGCGCTCCGAAAGTATTTGAATACTCAATAGGGATGTCTTTTCCTGCACGAGAGAGTGTGAATGGAGTTGCCACCCCCTCGCGAATTTCGGTAAACCATGCTTTTCTTCCGGCGATACGGATTGGAGGCATGTAGACAGTATCATATTCAGTTACAAAACGAGGAGTAAGAGTGACAATATCGTTGCTCTTCACTTTGAAGTCTTTGGGATTGACATTCATATTGATTGTAAAGAGAGAGTCGCCTTTATTCACCGCGAGGTCAGAAATATGGAGTATGTCGGATACAGTCTGTGCGAAAGCCATCATAGGCAGCATGAAGGCCGCGATGGCTAAGAATATTTTCTTGTTCATGTGCTTGTGATGTTTAGAATACGTATTCGAGGTTGAGGGCCACTTTGGTGGGACCGAAATAGTTGTGATGACCGGATCCGAGCTTGGTGCCGCAGACCGCGCAGGGGTAGGCGTCGTAGCGGGCGTGGATCCAGCCGATTCCGATTTCTGCCTCGAGGTTCCAGTGACGGTTGAGAATCCAGTCATAGCCATAGCCAATGCCGGCTCCTATCCCCCACCCTTCATATCGGCGGTCTTTAAGCTTACTGAAGTCAGAACCAAGAAATTTGATGTTATTGTCAATGTTGCCCAAATTGAATTCGCCTCCGATGGCATGCACTCCGAAGAAGTGCCCTTGGAAACTATGGCAGAGCCAATAGCGGGCTTCGGGTTGCACCACCCAGTGACGCCATTTGTGGTCGTTGACGCTCCAAAGATTAAGCTGGCCCGATGTATTGAGAGTCCATTTCGGGGCAAGTCTTATTTCAAGCCCGATATTTGGACTAAGGAGGGCATCAGATATAATATTGGTCTTCATAGCTGCTTTCTGCGCTTGGGCTAATGAGCATCCCAAGAGCATCAGCGCTGCAAAGAAGATTCCGATTCGTTTTGTCAGTTTGATAGCGGTCATATATGAAGTTGTCAGTTGTCAATTGTCAGTTGTGGGTTGAGTCTCGATTCTTTTAAGGAATGAGAAGACTGAGGTGTATGTGAGTCCGTGCTTTAAGGCGATCGCGCGAAGCGACCCCCCTTCCTTGCGGTATTCTTCTATGGCGGGCCGGTATTTATCCCAGGCTGTTTTCTTCACGAGCTTGCCGTTTTCGAGTCTCACCATCCCCTGTTCTTCTGCAAGGTCGGGAGCATGGTGCTTGAGATATTCACGAAATACGTCTGCATTCAGGCTGAATTCTTTCGCCACTGCCGCTACAGACCTCGGTGTCGCCCGAAGGCTGGCGATTGCCTCGTCATATTTCCGGTCTTTCCGGCTCTGACGCACATCGCGGTGCCATTGATCGAGATAATGTTTGAAGCCGGTAGGGGGGACTCCTGTCTCACGCACCACTTCTTCTATCGTCTTGCTACCATCTTCATACAGTCTGAGGGCTGCCGCATAGAGGTCGGAGGTCTGCTGCTTCGGGCCATAACGTTGCCCATTGCCTGACAAGGCTCCCGTCTCCCTTTCGTGGTATATCCTCTTTGACTCATTGCGCCGACGGGCTTTCGCTGCGATGGCATCGTGATGGTAAAACCGCATATGCTGTCCGAAGCCGCTGCGTGAAATGCCGAAACGGTCAGCCACTTCCTGAATCGTGAGGTCAGAGTCTCTGTAGGCTGGCACTGCATCTTCATAGGCATCCTTGCAATTGGGCAGCGGACCTCTGTGAAGACCATCGGCTATGCCCAGACGCTTGCGGAGTGCTTCGCGAGCAGGTATGATGTCGGGATAATGCACCTTCAGCTGAGTGGATAGACCGGTAGGGTTAAGGTCGAAGATGCGAGCTATCTGAGAAATGTTAAGCTCTATGTATGCTATGTCTCCAGCCGCTTCGATTGCCTCCTTATATTTGAGATGTGTCTTGCGCGACTGTCCCCTGGGTGATTTAATCTTGACGGGGCGGTCCGCTTCAGTGATGTCCAGGTCATATCTCTTGAAGAGGAGGGGACGATGATGATGCGACAGATGATGGCTGAGAGCTTTTGGAGATAGACCCGTCTGTTCGGCTATCTCCCGGATAGAAAGGGTAGAGGATGCATATAGACTCACAGCATCGGCATATTTGTCGCGAGCCGCAGATTGACGCTCTGCGGAGGGAAGACGGTTGAATTCCGAATTCAATCTTATTTGCTGCACCTTAAGTTTTTCTGCCGAACTCATTCCTTTGCTATCCTTGTTCAGTTAAATACATGATTATAATGCAGTTCAACAACTGGCATAACGATCGTGAATTGCTTTATAGTCTCATTTTTAATTATCTCTTCATAAGAGATAATTAAAATTTATATCTTGCTAAAAATAAAATATTTACAAGAGTGACAATTTCAAATTTTTCTAATTGACTCAAGAGATTACAATGTGATATAAGTGTATAAAATTGCAACGTGTAATATCAAATAGATGATAATTTAGTTTTGTTATCTTGAAATTACATGCATTT